>DASYHX010000522.1:0-11019 GCA_035998065.1 Pseudorhizobium sp. | reverse complement strand
TCTCTGCTTCGGTGATGGTTCAGGCCGCTGCCTGCCTCGTCGTGCCACACATAGCCGTGCGGGGCACGGACCAGCGCGTGCTCAACGTGGTGCTTTGCATCCTTTCCGTCGTGCCGCTTCTCGGACTCCTGTTTGCGCCGCTCTCCACCGTTTGGATATGGGCTGTACTGCAGGGTTTCGGCCAGGGCGGCCTGATTGCGGCCGCGATGACTGTGATCGTCCTCCGCTCCCCCGATCCGCTGGTCGCATCGCACCTTTCAGGGATGGCGCAGTGTGTGGGATACCTGATTGCCGCGGTCGGGCCGCTCTTCGTTGGGCTTATTCGTGACTGGACGGGCAGCTTTGCGGCTTCTGGGGTCTTGTTCGTCATGCTTGGCTTGGGCGCGGCATGGAATGGTTGGCAGGCGGGACGCAGCGGGCATGTCCACGTGCGGATGCTGCATGTACGAGATTGATGCGGCAGGGTTGTCACAAAGCCAACCTGCTCTGGGACCGGTCGGTATCCATCCCACGTGGCAGCAGCTGACGCTTCGCCCGGGTCAAAGATCGCTGATCAGATCCCTCTCCGGCGAGGTTTGGCGTGGGACAAGCGGGACCCGTCCGGAAATGTCGTTGACCTGATCTCCAAATCCCCCGAGGGTGCTCCATATCTACCTGACAAGGCATTGGTCCGGTGAACTCCGCAATGCCACGAGTCTAGAGACGGAGGGTAAGGGAATGCAAATTTCGAAAAGGGCTGCTGGTATCCTGCTCGCGCTTTCAGTGTCTGCCGGTGCCGCATCAGCCCAGGTAGTCGTTTCTTCCAAGATCGACACGGAAGGCGGCGTTCTTGGAAACATCATCCTCGAAGTCCTGCAGGCCAATGGCATAGAAACGACGGATCGGATCCAACTGGGCGCTACCCCGGTGGTGCGGTCGGCGATCACAGCAGGCGAGATCGACATTTACCCTGAATATACAGGCAATGCCGCCTTCTTCTTCGAAAAGGCTGACGATCCGGCGTGGAAGAATGCAGGGCAAGCTTACGAGCAAGCGAAAAAGCTTGATTATGATGCCAACAAGATTGTCTGGCTTACGCCATCTCCGGCCAACAACACGTGGGCAATCGCGTTGCGCAAGGAGGTTGCCGATGAAGAAAACATCAAAACCCTGACCGATTTCGGCAAATATGTTTCCGAAGGCGGCGAGGTGGTGCTGGCGGCGTCTTCTGAATTCGTCAATTCGGCTGCGGCATTGCCAGCCTTTCAGACCACTTACGGATTTCAACTCGCGGCAGATCAACTGATCACGCTGTCAGGCGGAGACACGGCCGCGACAATCGCTGCAGCAGCCAACCAGACGAACGGGGCGAACGCTGCTATGGTTTACGGTACGGATGGCGGCATCGCCCCATCTGGCCTTGTCGTTCTTGAGGACGACAAGGGCGTTCAGCCAGTTTATCAGCCTGCGCCAATCGTCCGCGAAGAGATCCTGACGAAGAACCCGGAGATCGAGAGCCTGCTGCAACCGGTGTTTGAAAAACTCGATCTGGAGACACTACAGGCTTTGAACGGGCGCGTTCAGGTCGGCGGAGAACCCGCAAAGGCTGTAGCCCAGGACTTCCTCAAGCAGAACGGTTTCCTCAAGTAGTTGCTAGAAGCCTCCTCCGATGCGAAGGTGTCGGCATCGGCGGAGCTCTGTCCCGGGATGTCTATTTGAAAGGTCATATCGACAAGCTCGGCGTCCTCATCGCCATTTTGGCCGCATACGGTGCTTGTTCTCCATTCGCGAGTCTGAGGGCCAATCGCATTGTCCCTGGTGAGGGCTTCGGGTTGTTCTCTGCGCTACCGGCGCCCATGGCTTGGCTGCTGGTTGCGATCATTCTGGCGGGATCGCTTGTCGCCCTGTTCCGGCGAGAGGCTTTCCCTCGGATAGTGGCCGCTGCCACTGTGTTGATGGTGCTTGCGGCACTCGTCGGAGAGGCGGCAAGCCATCTGACGCCTGCCGAAAACAATTACGCCCGTGTCGCACCGGCAACCGGTTTCTGGTTGTTGCTCTTCGCATTTTCCTTGCTGGCGGCCGACGGGATCAGCCGTATGCGCCCCGACCCTAAGCTGCGTCTGGCATACCTGATTGCGACCGTCGGCATCCTATCGCTGATCCTCCTTTCGGGTGCATGGACGGACCTTTCCGTGATGAAGGAATATGTCGCCCGCGCCGACGTCTTCTGGAGGGAGGCTTCACGTCACCTGGCGTTGGCGCTCGGCTCTCTTGGCGCCGCGGCACTGGTCGGCATCCCGCTGGGGGTAGTCTGTGAGCGTGTGCCCGCGACCCGCGCGACCGTTCTGGCGACGCTCAACCTTGTTCAAACAATCCCCTCCATCGCACTCTTCGGAATTTTGATAGCACCTCTTGGCTGGCTGGCAATTCATGTGCCCGGAGCTTATGCGATAGGCATCCGAGGTATCGGCGCGGCTCCGGCCTTTGTCGCGCTTTTTCTCTACTCAATGCTCCCGATGGTGGCGAATACGGTGGCTGGCCTTGCAGCCGTTCCCCGAGGAAGTCGGGAGGCAGCCCGCGGCCTTGGCATGACGTCCGTGCAGCGGCTTTTCCAGGTCGAGTTCCCGCTGGCGCTCCCGGTGATCTTGACCGCCATCCGTATTGTGCTTGTCCAGAACATCGGACTCGCGACCATTGCGGCGCTTATCGGCGGCGGTGGGTTTGGGACGTTTGTCTTCCAAGGCCTGGGCCAGATGGCGACGGACCTGGTGCTTCTCGGGGCGCTGCCGACAGTGGGACTGGCCTTTTTCTCGGCGGTGGTGCTCGACGCCTTGATCGACATGAATAGCGTCGTGCCGGCAAGGAAGGAGGCCAGATGATTGAAATAGACGGCGTTTCCAAGATCTATGACGGCAAGACGGTGGTCGACAAGGTAACGCTGACGATCGAGCCACGGACCATTACCGTGATCGTCGGCACCTCAGGTTCCGGAAAGACCACACTTCTGCGGATGATCAATCGGTTGGTCGAGTTGGATGCTGGCACTATCCGGCTGGACGGGGAGGACAATCGCACGATTCGAGGCTACGAGCTCCGGCGTCGGATTGGCTATGCGATCCAGGGCCACGGGTTGTTTCCCCACCAAACAGTGGCGGAGAACATTGGAGTGGTACCGCGGCTTACAGGTTGGGACCGGAAAAGAATCGACGACCGGGTGAGGGAATTGCTGTCTCTCTTTCAACTCCCGCCTGACCAGTTCGGCTCACGCTATCCCCATGAACTGTCGGGGGGCGAGCAGCAGCGTGTTGGAGTTGCCCGGGCGCTGGCGGCCGAACCGAACGTCCTCTTGATGGATGAGCCTTTTGGCGCGCTCGATCCCATTATCCGGTCGAGGGCGCAGGACGACCTTTTGGCAATCCAGAAGCACTTTTCTACCACCATCATTCTCGTCACCCACGACATGAACGAAGCCTTTCATCTCGCAGATAAGATCGCCGTCATGGATGCGGGTCGTGTGCTGCAGTACGGAACGCCGGAGGAACTCGTACGAAATCCTGCGAATGGTTTCGTGGAGGCCATGATTGGTGTTTCAGAGCGACCTTTTCGCCTCTTGTCTATGGGGCGCGTCGCGGAGGTGGTCGAACCAGGCGAAGCGACGGGACCCGCTATCGACCCGGGCGCGACACAGCAGGAAGCTCTAGCGCAGATGCTTTGGACGGGTCGACGAGCCGCGCCCGTCATTGCACCGGACGGGCAGGTTGCTGCACGCATCACCCTCGAGTCGATCTTCAAAAGGGCAGAAGGAAAGTCATGAGGCTATCTCTGCCCAATCTTCTGCGGGCGTTCCTGCTGGGACTGCTCCTCGTGTTCGTCATGGCGCCGCAGACAATGGAGCCGCTCCTGCGTCCCCTCGCACAGGCAAATGCGCCAGTGATCTACGAGCAGGCAAGTCTCCTCTCCCTGACCGTTCAGCATCTGATGACAGTCATTGCCGCCACGGTAGCGGCCACCATGGTTGCGGTGGGACTCGCAATTTTCGTCAGCCGCCCTGTCGGTGCCGAATTCCTGCCGCTCTCTCGCAGCCTTGTGAACATTGGCCAGACATTTCCGCCCGTTGCGGTCCTTGCACTTGCGGTGCCTGTTGTCGGGTTTGGCCAGAAGCCGACACTGATCGCTCTTTTCCTCTACGGCCTCCTGCCAATTTTCGAGAACACGCTCACCGGCCTCACGAGCTTGCCGCGAGCCGTGATCAATGCCGCCAGGGGTATCGGCATGACCGGTAGACAAAGTCTTTGGCAGATCGAATTGCCTCTGGCGCTACCGGTCATCCTCGCCGGCATTCGCTTATCGGTGGTGATTGGACTTGCAACGGCGACGATTGGTTCAACTGTCGCCGCACGCACGCTCGGCGAAGTCATCATCGCAGGGCTTCAATCTAACAACATGGCCTTCGTCGTGCAGGGCGGTCTAATCGTCGGGGGGCTGGCGGTCCTGATATACGATTTTCTTTCGGCGCTCGAACGGCGAGCATTGCAGCGCATTCGCAGTTAGCAGGGCTCGCCTTGGACGAAGGAGAAACAAATCTCCACCTGCTCGGTTAGACGCTCGCAAAATGAGGAGGTTTCCATGATTCGCGAGTCCCTAAGTACAGCATTTCTCATCCTCAGCCTCGCCGCACCGGCTTTCGCTCAGACCTCTGATGGCGCGGCGGCCAGCGGCTCTACTGAAGCATTGGGTGCCGGGGCCGCAGGCAGCACCGTTGTGGCTCCCGAACAGCCAATGACAACAGGCGCCGGCACCATGGATGGTGCCCCAGCTGGCAACATCGGAACCGGCGCAGCAATGTCGAACTGCGGCGCCGACACCTCGATGCACGGCACGGGTACGGCCGGCAGTGTGGGTGCCGCTGATGCCGGTACGGCAGGGATGGGCGCGTCCGCCACGACCGATACCTGCTGAGAAATCCGAGATTGTGAGGGTAGGGGGCTCCAAACCTGTCGGTGGTTCGGGCACTAGTGCCGCTTTCAAGATTGCGGCCCCGAAGGCAGCCTCGATACAGTTGACGCTAAGCAGACCAGGCTGTAGACCCTCCTGGCGGTGGAAGAGTGTCCGAGTGGTTTAAGGAACCGGTCTTGAAAACCGGCGTGCGGGAAACCGTACCGTGGGTTCGAATCCCACCTCTTCCGCCACTGGCTGTCGCTTTTTCGACAGCATGGATCGTCTCAGACGACGATTCTGCACTGCAGCCCTCGGGTCGTCGTTCGCCCGTCGTGCATGCCACCAATTGTGGAACAAATATCCTCGAAGGATCTTCGGTAGCAGCAATAGACAGAGTGCAGCGCATGCCCCGCTACTTCTTCGACCTTGTCAACGGCGACGGACTGGTTCGCGACGAAATGGGTTCTGAACTTCCCCAAAGCAGAGATAGTCTGCTTCGGGAGGTCAGCCGCATCTTGACCGATCTTGCTCGAGAAGAGCTAACCGATCGGGAGCAAGGCGGCATCAGCGTGAGGGTCCGAGACGACTGCGGGCGTTCGGTCCTCTCAGGCTCCCTCGACTTCCGCACCGACTGGGAGCTCTGAGTGCGCCTATTAAGCCTTCGCTAACCATGCGGGAACAAAGCCGCCCTTATCCCCATAAATCGTTCGCAATTCTGCCGCTTTCTCACCAAACAGTGGCGCGGTTGCTTCGCTGGCTCCCAGGAGTCCCGGGCGAGCAATGGTCAAGGAGCGGCGTTTTGACCGGTAGCGTGAGGGGTATACGTGTTGAAGTTGAACGGCGGGATGGTTTCGCACGGGGCGAAATGGCTGGCGATTGCGATGGTCTGCTTAAGCGCGGCATCCTGCGCTACCACGGAGCCACCAAAGAAAAAGGCCCGCAGCAAAGAGTATTTTTCCGAAAAGGAATATGGTGTTAAAGCGAGTCCGAGGGTGGTGGCAGAAGGTCGCCCAGTCCCGAAGGGCGGAGGTCGCTTCGTCGTTGGCAAGCCGTATGAGGTCAAGGGGAAAACTTATGTGCCCAAGGAAGACCCGTCCTATAACAAGAGCGGTCTTGCTTCTTGGTACGGCTCTGCCTTCCATGGCCGCCTTACGGCCAACGGAGAAGTCTACGACAAGAACCACCTTTCTGCAGCCCACCCAACATTTCCTCTTCCCAGTTACGCCCGTGTGACCAACCTCGATACCGGCTCTTCGGTAATCGTGCGCGTCAATGACCGTGGTCCTTATCATCCTGGTCGCATCATAGATGTCTCTTCCAAAACCGCCGACCTTCTCGACATGAAGCGGACGGGCACGGCGAAAGTGAACGTAGAGTATGTCGGCCGTGCTCGGATGGACGGACACGACATGCCGTATCTTATGGCGTCATACTCGCCGAAGGGCGACCGGCTCCCCTCGGTGCATCCTGAAGGTCAGGTGGCGTCAGGCGTCATGGTCGCATCTGCTGAGCCGTTTGACGGTCGCGTCTCAAGCAATCCCGCGCCAACTCCGAGGGCAACGCCCGCGGTGCCGACATCAATGGCTTGGAGTGGACCGACGCCAACGGATCCTGCTCCATCGGCTGCGGCTGGTGCACTTGGCGACTTTGCGTCAGTGGGAGAGTTCTCTTATTTGCCTGAGATCGGCCCAATTCCGACGCAGCGTCCAGGGTACGGGTTTGCATCCGCGCAGGGGGGTCTCTCTTCAGCCTATATTGCCGAGCCAGTGCACACAGCCGAACTGGTCTTCGATGCCGTCATGGTCCGCAACGACGGACTGACGGAGCAGTCAATCCTGTCCCATATGCAACGTTCCTCAATCAAAAACTAAACAACGTGACGGAAGTCGATTGTCCCGAGCTTCCCATGTTGCTACCCCTGTCGCCTCTGACCTGAAGGGGCGATGATGAGGTTTGCCGTTCATTTTGTTCTAGTGCTTCTGCAGGTTTCCTTTGTCTGGCTGCCCGCTCAGGCGCAAGATGAAGCGCAGGTGGGCCTCACCAAGGCCAAGCAAGCCTATCTTGTCGAGAGCAAGACCAACACCGTTCTGCTTGCCGTCAACGAGAACCAGGCGTTCGCGCCTGCTTCTCTGGCGAAGCTGATGACGATGGAGGTAGCATTCAGCGCTTTGGAGCGAAACGAAGTGACGGAGGATACGCAGTTTCCCGTCACTGAATACGCCTGGCGCAACGGGGGCGCCCCTTCTGGCACCACAACTATGTTCGCAGCCTTGAACTCTCGCGTGCCGGTCATAGACCTCATTCGCGGTGTCATCGTGCAGAACGCCAACGATGGCTGCATCATCCTCGCAGAAGGGATCAGTGGCTCAGAGGCGCGGTTTGCGGCGCGCATGACGGCGCGGGCAAAGGATATCGGTCTCACTCGCTCGACCTTTGGCAATTCGACAGGACTGCCGGCGGCAACAAGCTATACGACGGCCAGGGACATGGTGGAGTTGGCGCGGCATATCTACAGAGAGTATCCGCAATACTACCCCCTGTATTCACAGCCCGAGTTCGAGTGGAACAAGATCCTACAGCGTAACAAGAATTCTCTCCTCTCGCTGAACATAGGCGTCGACGGCCTTGGAACAGGCTATGCCGAGGATACTGGCTTTGCGGCCGTTGCGTCGATCGAGCGCGAGGGCACAAGGCTGTTTCTTGCGTTGGCTGGCCTGGAAACCGACAGAGAGCGGCTTGAGGAAACGCGCCGGCTGCTGGAATGGGCTCTTTCGTCTTTTGAAACCAAGGTCCTGTTCTCCTCCGGAGAAGTTGTAGGCCAGGCCAGCGTTTACGGAGGGGAGGAACGGTATGTGGATCTTGTCGCCGACGAGGCGATTGATATCTACATCCCGACGGACAATCCGGAGCGTCTGACCGGCCGGATCGTCTACAAATGGCCGCTCAGAGCGCCCGTTGCAGAGGGGCAGGGGGTCGGATCGCTGCGAATTTACGCTGGTCAGAGATTGGTTCGCGAGGTCCCCCTCTCTACGGCACGAGCCGTCGCAACCGGCAGTCTTGCTTCGCGCGCAACGGATGCGCTGCTCGAAATGATGTTTTTCTGGCTTTGACCTGATCATGGTATCCCACTTCGGTCACTTGCGCTAAACAGAGGCTGGTTCGGCGCCGGAAGAATGAAGAGCATAGAATTGGCAAGACGATCAGGTTTGTTCGTGACCTTTGAAGGCGGTGAGGGGGCAGGTAAGTCCACGCAGATTCGGCGCTTGGCTGACGTTCTACGTTCTCGAGGCTGCGACGTGCTGGTGACGCGTGAGCCGGGTGGCTCGATCGGGGCGGAGGCGGTTCGGCATGTTGTCCTCTCCGGTGCCGCCGAGGAGTTTGGCGTGAGGATGGAGGCGATCCTCTTTGCTGCGGCCCGCAACGATCACGTGGAAGAGGTAATCCGACCGGCGCTCGCGCGGAATGCGGTCGTTCTCTGCGATCGCTTCATGGATTCCTCCCGTGTCTATCAGGGGGTAACGGGCAATCTTGAATCGGAGTTTCTGGATGCGCTACAGCGCGTGGCGATCCACGGGCTCCGCCCTGACTGCACCATCATTCTCGACCTTCCCGCCGCGGTCGGCCTGGCGCGCGTGCGCGCCCGAAGCGAGGGTGCTTCGCTGGATCGGTTTGAGCGCGAGGAACTGCAGACGCATGAGAAGCGGCGTGAAGCCTTTCTCGAGATCGCTGCCTCCGATCTTGGCCGCTGTCGGATCGTGAATGCAGAACGAGACGAGGACGCGATCGCCGATGAGATCCTCTCGATCATTGCTCCCCAAGTGGAAGAACTGGGCCTGGGTAAGCGAGCGGGCGTGGAAACCGCGGGATGACGGAGGCGTCGCGGAACATCTTGGACGGTGCTATTCTACCGGCCTCTAATCCCAATCTCTTTGGACATCAGGCGGCGGAAGAATTCCTTGCGCGCAGTTACCGATCGGGCAAGGGACATCATGCGATCTTGATCGAAGGACCGGAAGGCATTGGCAAGGCGACGCTGGCCTTCCGCTTCGCGAACCACGTTCTGATGCATCCCGACCCGGAAACGGCGCCTGATCAGTTACTTCCCCCGGACCCCGATTCTCCGGTCACCCGACAGATTGCCTCGGGCGCATCCCACAACCTGCTTCATCTGGCGCGACCGCTGGATGAGAAGTCCGGCAAGACGAAGACAGCGATCACCGTGGACGAGGTGCGAAGGGCAGGCCATTTCTTCGCTCAAACATCAGGGACAGGCAACTGGCGGATCGTCATTATCGACCCGGCGGACGATCTGAACCGCAATGCGGCCAACGCCATTCTAAAAATTCTTGAGGAGCCGCCGCGAAGATCACTGTTTCTGGTGCTGTCTCATGCGCCAGGAAAGCTTTTGCCCACGATCCGCTCGCGCTGCATGCCGCTGCGCCTGTCACCGCTTGGGGATGCGGATCTGGCACGGGCTCTGGCGGCACTTGGCTCTCCGCTGGAGGGCGGCCGCACGGAAGAAACAGTCCTTAGCATGTCCGGCGGTAGCGTATCTCAGGCCCTCAAGCTGCTGAACTACGGCGGCGCTGATGTCATTGGCGCATTCCATGAGCTTCTCACCGTCAGCGGAGCTACTGCCCGCAAAGCGATGCATCGCCTGGCCGACGTGCTCTCTGCAAAAGACAGCGAGATCATCTTCGGCTTCTTCCTCCAACATCTCCAGGACCACCTGGTGGAACGGGCGCGAACCTCGGCCTTCTCGGGCCAGATCGCCCTGGCGGACCGCGACGCCCGGCTTGCCAGCGAAATCAACGAGAGGGTCGGCCTGTCGCAAGCCTACAACCTCGACCGTAAGCAGACGATCTTGTCCATACTGGAGGCCGTCCACGGCTAAGCCGGGGGCAAGTTTCGGTTTCGCCGCCGCGAAACATGCGGTAAGAGCCAGACCAGATGACCAGTCCCGAGTACAGACAATGTCAAAAAAGACGCCTTTCTACATCACCACCGCGATCTCCTATCCGAACGGAAAGCCGCATATCGGCCATGCCTATGAGTTGATCGCGACTGACGTGATGGCGCGTTTCCAGCGTCTCGACGGCAAAGACGTATTCTTCCTTACCGGAACGGACGAGCACGGCCAGAAGATGCAGCAAACGGCTCGTGCAGAAGGCATTGAGCCAGCCATGCTGGCTGAGAGAAATTCAAGTGCGTTCCGTGACATGGCAAGGTTGTTGAATGCGTCTAATGACGACTTCATACGCACGACGGAACCTCGCCATCATGAGGCGTGCCGTGAGATCTGGAATCGCATGGCAGCAAACGGAGACATCTACAAGGACAGTTACGCGGGATGGTACTCAGTCCGTGACGAGGCCTACTATCAGGAGGACGAAACAGAGGTTCGTCCTGACGGCGTTCGCTATGGGCCACAGGGCACACCCGTGGACTGGGTGCAGGAGGAAAGCTACTTCTTCAAGCTTTCGGCGTATCAGGACCGGCTGCTGAAACTGTATGAGGACCAACCTGGTTTCGTTGGTCCGTCTGAACGCCGCAATGAGATCATGTCGTTCGTCAAATCGGGTCTCAAGGACTTGTCGATCTCGCGCACCACATTCGATTGGGGTGTCCAGGTGCCGAACGATCCGGCGCACGTGATGTATGTCTGGGTCGATGCCCTGACCAACTACCTCACCGCGACCGGCTACCTGACGGAGAGCGACGGCCCGAGGGCGAAGTTCTGGCCTGCGGATGCCCATATCATCGGCAAGGACATCATCCGCTTCCATGCCGTCTATTGGCCAGCATTTCTGATGTCGGCCGGGTTGCCGCTTCCCAAGCGCGTTTTCGCCCATGGCTTTCTGCTCAACAAGGGCGAGAAGATGTCGAAGTCGCTCGGCAACGTCGTTGATCCGGTCAACTTGGTGAACCATTTCGGTCTCGATCAGGTGCGCTACTTCTTCATGCGGGAGGTGTCCTTCGGACAGGACGGCAGTTATAGCGAAGAGGCGATCGGCACCCGCATCAACGCAGATCTCGCCAACGGCATCGGGAACCTGGCGAGCCGCTCCCTCTCCATGATCGTCAAGAACTGCGATGGCAGGA
>DASYHX010000512.1:0-2274 GCA_035998065.1 Pseudorhizobium sp. | reverse complement strand
GGCAGGCCCTCTCCGCAAATGGCGGTTCCAGAACCATCCCGACCATGACTGGATTGCAAAGCGGGACGCATGAATTCGTTCGCGCCAGGTTACGGGGATGAGCGTGGACGGTTTTGCCGCTTTCGTTGCCAAAGAATGCCTCCCGACACCCCGCAAGGGCCATCCGCCGCTGCTGTTCGAAACCTTCACGAGCAAGGCCGCAGGCCCTGCTCGCAAATACTGATCTCGTCGTACTGCCCTTCTTCTATTTCGTCGCCAGAACCAAGACATAGGCCAGCAGCGTCACCACCAAGGTTTTGAAGGACAACGACACAAACCGATATTTGCGCCGCGCGATCAGCGACAAGATGTCAGCATTTTCCAGGTACTGGTTGAACAGATAGTTCGCATCGGAAGCTTTGACCGCCTGGAGAAGGGAGGGCCGGTGAAGCGGCCAAGCACCCCAGAACAAGCTTGTGGAGCGCGAGATATTTCGAGGAAGCACTACCAGAATCGCGCAAAGCAGTGAACCCACAGAGGCGAGTGCAAGCAACCCTGCTGCGAGATTCGACGCAAGATCCCCCTCCAGATATCGAGCGGGCGCAAACACATCACGACCATCAGTTGACGATACTAGGAACGCAAGCAAAAACGTGAATATATAAGCGGCCTTCTGGTCTGATATCTTGATCTGGTCATAGAATATATCGTTCACCTTTTTCACGTGCGCGAAATATTCCTTCTCCACATCATCTATTACATGGGCTTCCTCGATCGCCGCTGACGTGTCGCTAATAAATTCGCTCATCTGTGCACTCCGAATCCGAGCTTCATGTTTCCTTGGTAATACACATCCCAGCAAAATCAAGTTGGCGGCACGAGCCCGACTTGACTTCTATTTCCGAGTTAATCAATGGAGAAAGAGAGATCGGGGAAAACGTCTTGGTTAAGCTTGTATTGCTGGTTCTGCCGCTGCTTCTCGGCAGCGCGGTTACGGATGCCTTGGCAGAGCTTCGGCCCCGGCCTGCCGCCGCTGCGGGCGCCGTGATTGCACGCAAAGCGGGCGAAGAGATCCGCTTCATCGACATCTCAGCCTGGGCAACTGTTGATCTGCAACAGGACCTTTTGGCCGGTGATGTCCTGAGAACAAATGCCACCGGACAACTCGCAATCCTTTTCACGGATCGGACGCAGGTCCGACTAGGCCGCAACTCCTCCTTGCTGGTGCGAGACGTTTCACCTGGGTCCGACGCACAGTTGGAACTTCAGTCTGGCACGATTTGGGCTCGCGCGGAGCGTGGGGGGCCAGGGGTATCCGTACAGACGCCCGCGGCGACGGCCGCCATCAGGGGCACGGACTGGACGATGACGGTGGAGGGCGAACGCACGACCTTGACGGTTCTCGAAGGACGCGTCGAACTCAGCAACCCGCAAGGCAGTCTGCAGTTGGTTCAGGGCGAAGCAGCCGTTGCCTCCATAGGGCAGGCACCGCGGAAAATCGTCATTGTCGAGTCGGACGACCGGGAGCAGATGCTTTTCTACCTGCCGCCCCGCGAAGCCTTCGAGCGAATGCCCCCGTCGGCGCTGCCGGTGGCGGAGATGAGACAGCAGGCGGATCGCGTTCGAAAGATTCCGGAACAGCAACGGACGGCGGACGATTGGGTCGTACTTGCGGAGGCTGCGCTGTCGTTGGAAGGGCGCGTCAAGGCAAAGGAGACCCTTGCCGCTGCAAGACATCTTGCGCTTACACCCTCTCTTCGCGCTCGCATCAAGCTGATAGATGCCGTCCTGGCCGCCTCTGAAGGACGATATGCGGAAGCGGCTGTGCTCTTCCAGGAAGCGGCGCCCGCTCTGGACCAGCAACGCAAGGCGATCGCGCTGTACGGGGGCTATTACGCACGTGCACTTGCCCATCCCGAAAGGACGGAGCCTCTCCCGCAACAGGGCGGCGGCTCAGACGCAGCCTTCCTCAGAGCCTACGCGATGGGTTTCCTGAAGGATATTCCCTCTGCGATCGAGGTGCTCAAGCATGCTGAAGCCGAATTTCCGGGTGATCCCGAACTGCCGGCTTATCGGGCCTGGCTCGCTCTTCTCCTGAACGACAGAACGCAGACTGAGGAAGCGATGCGGCGGTCGCTGTCGCTTGATCCCAACGAGCCAACGGCGCTGGAGGTCCGGGCCCACTTCCGCTCTGGCTTCCAAGGGGACCTGGAAGGGGCGCTGTCCGATCTTTTGACTGCCGTCTCCATCACACCGGGTTCTTCCACCACCTGGAATGAAATTGGTAACGTCCAA
>DASYHX010000506.1:0-2230 GCA_035998065.1 Pseudorhizobium sp. | reverse complement strand
ACGGCCTTCTATGACCCCGCGAACTTCACGTTCCCGGCTGGCTGCTACATTGCAGAGGTCGAGGTGGATCCGGAAACCGGCAAAACCGACATCGTGCAATTCGTTGCAGCGGACGACTTCGGCAACATCATCAACCCGCTCATCGTCGAAGGTCAGGTCCACGGCGGCCTTGCTCAGGGGATTGGGCAGGCTTTGCTCGAAGAGGTTCGCTACGATCCCGAGTCCGGCCAGCTGTTGACGGCGAGCTACATGGATTACGCCATGCCGCGCGCCGACGACCTGCCGTCGTTCAAGCTGTCGCATCAGAATACGCCGTGCCCGAGCAACCCCCTCGGGATCAAGGGATGCGGTGAGGCCGGCGCGATCGGTTCTCCTCCCGCGCTGATCAACGCCATCACGGATGCCATCGGCAACAATTCTTTGACCATGCCCGCCACGCCGATGAAGGTCTGGCAGGCATTGCAGTCGGCGTACTGAGGAGGGACGGGATATGTATGACACCACCTATCATCGCGCATCGTCCGTGGAGGACGCCGTCAAGCTGAGAGGGGAGCACGAGGAGGGCCGGTATCTGGCAGGCGGCATGACGCTGATCGCCACGATGAAGCAGCGGCTTGCTGCTCCGAGTGACCTCATCGACCTCCGGCACATACCCGACCTTGTCGGCATTTCCATCGACGGCCGCAATGTCCGGATTGGTGCTGCCACGCCCCATGCAGAGGTTACGCAATCGTCGCAGCTGGGCGGTATCTGCCCCGCCCTCTGTAACCTCGCCGGCATGATCGGAGACCCCCATGTCCGCCATATGGGCACTATCGGAGGTTCAATCGCCAACAATGATCCGGCAGCCGATTATCCGGCCGCCATGCTGGCGCTGGGGGCGACGATCATCACCGATCGCCGCTGGATCGCTGCCGACGAGTTCTTCGTCGGGCTTTTCGAGACTGCACTTGAGGAAGGCGAGATGGTGACCGCCGTCACCTTCGAGGCGCCGGAGAAGGCGGGCTATGCCAAGTTTGCCAATCCCGCCTCCCGATACGCACTCACCGGCGTCTTCGTCGCAAAAAGCGCCGATGGGGTGCGGGTGGGCGTTACAGGAGCCGGGGCCAACGGTGTGTTCCGTCACAAGGGTATGGAGGAAGCTCTGGGGGTGAATTGGGCGCCTGACTCAGTTGCCGGTGCCGACGTAGACCCGGAAGACATGCTATCCGACATGCACGCTAGCGCTGCTTACCGCGCAAACCTTGTAAAGGTGATGGCAAAGCGGGCCGTTATCGCCGCGGGTTGATTAAGAGTGGGAGAAGCCGCTTCCGCGGCTTTTCCTCTCTCACTTGATGTGGATCAAGTTTCCATTGCACTCTACGAGCTAGGTCAGACTTGGAACCGTTCAAAACACGTCCAATTGCCGCAGTCTGGATTTATTCAAATGTGCGGGGTTGACGAAATGCGAGCGAGAAACCAAAACCAGTCAGGTTCTGGAGTGTGACATGGATTTCGAGGCATTTTTCAAAGGCGAACTGGACAGTCTTCACCAGGAAGGCCGTTATCGTGTTTTCGCTGATCTTGAACGGCATCGCGGCAGTTTTCCTCGCGCGACGCGTCACACGCCGGAAGGTCCCAAGGAAGTTACCGTCTGGTGTTCCAACGATTATCTTGGAATGGGCCAGCACCCCGCCGTGATTGCCGCCATGCACGAGGCGATCGATCACTGTGGCGCGGGTGCGGGAGGCACCCGGAATATTTCTGGCACCACCCACTACCATGTTCTTCTCGAGCAGGAACTTGCCGATCTGCACGGCAAGGAAGCTTCGCTTGTTTTTACCTCCGGCTACATCTCGAACTGGGCGACGCTCGGCACGCTCGGCCAGAAGATCCCGGGCCTCATCATCTTCTCCGACGCGCTGAACCACGCGTCGATGATCGAGGGCATCCGCTACGCCAAGTGCGAGCGCGTGATCTGGAAACACAATGACCTGAACGACCTGGAAGCGAAGCTGGCGGCTGCAGACCCGAACGCGCCGAAGCTGATTGCGTTCGAGTCCGTCTACTCGATGGACGGTGACATTGCGCCGATCAAGGAGATCTGCGATCTGGCCGACAAGTACGGCGCGATGACCTATCTCGACGAGGTCCATGCGGTTGGCATGTACGGCCCCCGCGGCGGCGGCATCGCCGAGCGCGAAGGCCTGATGGACCGCCTGACGATCATCGAGGGCACGCTCGGCAAGGC
>DASYHX010000437.1:0-12624 GCA_035998065.1 Pseudorhizobium sp. | reverse complement strand
TCCATCTCGTGCGCAACTCATGCGACCACGGGCTGGAACCTGCCGATGAGCGTCGCGCCGCCGGAAAGCCGGAGGCCGGCAAGATCTTCCTCTCTGCTCGCCAGCAGGCCGGGGAAGTGATCATCACCATCAAGGACGACGGGCGCGGAATCGATAAGGAGAGAGTTCGTGCGAAGGCCGAGTCCTCCGGTCTCATTGGCACCAACGCCAGCCTGTCGGACCAGGAACTCTACCAGCTGATCTTCCAGCCGGGTTTCTCCACGGCCCAGCAGGTGACCAATCTTTCCGGACGTGGCGTCGGCATGGATGTCGTCAAGCGCACCATCGATGCGCTGCGCGGCACGATCAATGTCGTCAGCCGCCCAGGCCAGGGCTCGGAAATCTCGCTGGCCATCCCGCTGACGCTCGCCATCATCGACGGGCTTCTCGTGAGGGTTGGCTCCGGCCGCTACGTCATCCCCTTGTCAGCCGTCGAGGAATGCCTCGAGCTGTCGGTCGAGGAGGACATGCGCTCGCGGGGACGCAGCTTCATCTCGCTGCGCGACAGCCTCGTCCCCTTCATCCGGCTACGCGACCTCTTCCGCACCGGCACGACGCCTGATCCCTTCCAGAAGGTGGTGGTGATCTCGACGGGCTCGGAGCGCGTCGGTCTTGTGGTCGACCAGATCATCGGCGACCACCAGACGGTAATCAAGAGCATGTCGAAGCTCCACCACGACGTCGGAACCTTCTCCGGCGCAACCATCCTCGGGGACGGCAATGTCGCCCTCATTCTCGACGTCGGCCATCTGGTTTCCGAGGGACAGCAGCAGGAGGCGCACTTGCGCGCAGCGGGATGAGCGAAGCAGCAGCCAGAACACTTCCCGACACCCTTTGGGACGGCCGCGAAGAGATTGAAGTCGTCACCTTCGACATAGCGGGAGAGGTCTTCGCACTCGAAGCGGCGGCCGTTCAGGAAATCCTCGATCTCCTGCCGGAAACCTCGGTGCCTGGCGCCAAGGCCTTCGTCGGCAGCGTGATCAATTTCCGCGGCAAGGTCATTCCGCTGGCGGACATCCGACTTGCTTTCGGGATGGAGGCCACGCAGCCCACCATCGACAGCCGGATCGTCGTCATCGAGCTCGACATCGAGGGTGAGCCGACCCTCACCGGTATCCGGACCGACAAGGTTCACGAAGTGACGACCCTGGTGCGCAGCGCCGGGGAACCGCCACCCAGCGTTGGCATGCGCTGGCGACCCGATTTCATTGACTGCCTGGTCAAGCGGGGAAGCGATTTCATCATCCTCCCGAACCTTCAGGCGATCTTTTCTGCCAATCACGAGCACCGAAACATCGGCTCCAGCACCATCTAGTCCGAAAAGGCCAACTCCATGCGCGCCACGATCAAGTTCAAACTGGGAGCCGCCTTCGGCTTCGTCATTCTGATGCTGCTGGCCACCGCCGGCTATGCAATCTTCAGCCTAAGCAGTCTCAATCAAACGCTGGAAAATGTCATCCAAGGACCGGCCGAGCGCTTAAGGCTCGCGCAGGAGCTCAGCATGGAGCAGTTGCAGCAGATCCGCCAGCAGAAGAACCTTCTGATGGCCGTGAGCAATCAGGAGATGCAGGGCTACATCGTGAAGAGCGACGAGGCGCGGGCAAGGTTTGATGGGGCCTTCAAAAGCGTGCTGACTTTGGCGACCGAACAGGGCAAGGTGCTTTGGAACAAGCTGGAAGGTTTCACCACCGAGTTTCAAGTACAGGACGACCGCATTCGCAGCTTCATGCTTGCGGGCAACACTACGGCTGCCGCCCAGCTTTCCGCCAACGAGGCGCGCTCCGTCACCAATGAGATCGATGCCCTCCTCTCGGAGGTCGTCGCTCTGGAGCAGACGCGGCTGAGGGAAGCCGACACCAATGCGGACCTGTCCTATGCACAGACCCGTATGGTAATGATCTTGATTGCCGCCACGGCCTTGCTGATTGCCGTTGCCTCCGCCATCTGGATCGCCGTCAGCATCAACCGCGGCCTGCGCAATGCCAGCCAAGCTGTTCAGAAAGTCGCCGAAGGCGACCTGACCCGCTTCGCAGACATCACGAGCCGGGACGAGATCGGCGACATGCTGGGCTACGTAAACACGATGATCGAACGCCTTCGTGGCGTCGTTGGAGACGCGCTTGCTGCGTCGGACAACGTGTCCTCCGGCAGTCAGGAGCTCTCGTCGAGCTCGGAAACGCTGAGCCAGGGCGCGACCGAACAGGCGTCTGCCGCCGAGGAGGCCTCCGCGTCGATGGAGCAGATGGCTGCCAACATCAAGCAGAATGCCGACAACGCTGCCCAGACGGAGAAGATCGCCCGCCAGTCGTCGCGCGACGCCGAGACCTCCGGTCAGGCCGTCAACCGTGCGGTGGGCGCAATGCGGACCATTGCTGAGAAGATCTCGATCGTGCAGGAAATCGCCCGCCAGACCGACCTTCTGGCGCTCAACGCCGCGGTTGAGGCCGCCCGTGCCGGCGAGCATGGGAAGGGATTTGCGGTCGTCGCTTCGGAGGTGCGCAAGCTGGCGGAACGGTCGCAGGCGGCCGCCGCCGAAATCAGCACGCTGTCGGGCGAAACCGTTCAGGTTGCGACCGAAGCGGGCGAAATGCTGAACCGTCTGGTGCCGGACATCCAGAAGACGGCGGAACTGGTAGCCGAGATCTCGGCGGCCTGCCGCGAGCAGGATATCGGCGCCTCCCAGATCAACGAGGCAATCCAGCAGCTCGACAAGGTGACCCAGCAGAATGCCGGTGCTTCGGAAGAGATGTCTTCGACGTCCGAAGAGCTCGCCTCGCAGGCAGAGGAATTGCAGGCATCGATCGCCTTCTTCCGGGTCGACACCGGCAGCATGAAGAGCCAGCGGCCAGCAGCCCTGCAGAGCCCGTCGAAGCCGGGGAGGGCGCCCGCGTCACGGACCGCCTCGCACACGGTCGCTGCGCAGCAGTCGCGCGTGAAGGGCTTTGCTCTCGACATGTCCATGGGCGGTCCCGACGCCGACGACGCGGACTTCCGGGAGAGTGCATGACCATGGCCGGCACATCCGCTGAACTTCAATTCGTCACCTTCAGTCTCGGCAGTGAGCTCTTCGCCGTGCCAGTGGGAGTGGTAAGGGAAATCCTCGACCACGAGGATGCCTTCAAGATCCCGCATGGACCGGATTATTTGCTGGGTCTTCGCGACGTACGCGGACAGGGCGTACCGGTGATCGACCTGCGCCTGCGGCTCGGAATGAGCGCGACGGTGAAGACCCCGCACACCCGCATTCTCGTGCTGGACGTACCGATCGGGGACAAGGTCCTGGCGCTCGGGCTCGTCGCCGACAGGGTCTATGAGGTGGTGCCGTTCCGGCAGGAACAGATAGAGGCGGCGCCCGACATCGGTATCCGCTGGCGCTCCGATTATATCGCAGGCGTGGTGCGGCGCGACCAGAGCTTCGTGGTCATCGTGGATCTCGCCCGGCTGTTCTCTGATGCCGGGCCTGCTCTCTCCGGTGTCGCACCGGACGTCCGCGTCGCCTGATCGGAGACAGTGCATTGAGTATTGCGTTGAAGAGCCAGCCCCTGGACGACCGGCTAAGCCGGCGGAATTTTGAGCGACTGGCAAAATACATCTACGACTACAGCGGCATCAAGATGCCACCCAACAAGGTGACCATGCTTGAGGGGCGGCTGCGCCGGCGGCTGCGGGTCGTTGGAGTGGAAAGCTTTGACGCCTATTGCGACTACCTGTTCGAACAGGGGGGGCTGGCGGACGAATCGATTCACCTCATCGACTCGGTAACAACCAACAAGACAGACTTCTTCCGCGAGCCCCGGCATTTCGACTACCTCGTAGAACGGGGGCTGCCTGACATCCTTCAAACCTTCGGCGATAAGCGGATCAGGGCGTGGAGCTCTGCCTGTTCGACGGGGGCGGAACCTTACACCATGGCGATGGTGCTTGCCGATCACCTGGCTGCTTCCGCGCCGGAGCGCGACTTCTTTGTGCTGGCGACGGACCTTTCCACGGAGGTGCTCCAGACGGCGCACAAGGGGATCTACAACTCCGACCTCCTACAGCCCGTGCCCCCGGCGATGATGCAGAAACACGTCATGCGATCGGCTCATCGGCAGCGTAACGAGGTGCGCATCTCGCCGCGCCTGCGTTCGCGCGTCGGCTTTGCCAGGCTCAACCTGATGGACGCGTCCTACCCGGTAGGCGACCTGATGCACATCATCTTCTGCCGCAACGTGATGATCTACTTCGACAAGCCGACCCAGCAGCGGGTGCTGTCACGCCTCTGCGATTGCCTGATCCCCGGCGGATATCTTTTCATCGGGCATTCGGAGACCGTGTCCGGGCTAGACCTGCCGCTTCGGCAGGTTGCGAATACCATCTTCAAGCGCGTGTGACCCTATGATCAAGAAGACCCGGGTGCTGATCGTCGATGATTCCGCCAGTGTCCGGCAGACGCTTGCCGCCGTCCTGGCGGCGGACCCGGAGATCGAGGTCATCGGTGCTGCCAACGATCCCTTCATGGCGGCGCGGAAGATCCGCGAGGAGATCCCGGACGTCATCACGCTGGATGTCGAGATGCCGCAGATGGATGGTATCACCTTTCTGCGCAAGTTGATGAGCCAGCACCCTATTCCTGTCGTGATGTGCTCGTCGCTAACGGAAGCGGGGTCGCAGACGCTGATGCAGGCGCTGGAGGCGGGAGCCGTAGATGTAATCCTCAAGCCGAAGATCGGCGTTGCAAATCATCTGGCGGAATCGGCCGAACGCATTCGCACGGTGGTGAAGTCGGCCGCGCGGGCCGAGGTCGGCAAGCTGCGTCGCTACAAACAAGGCGAAGCCGCCAGCACAAGGCTCACCGCAGACGCAGTTCTTCCGCCGCCGCGTGCCGGTGCTATGGCAAAAACGACCGAGATGGTCGTCTGTGTCGGTGCCTCGACAGGCGGGACGGAGGCACTGCGCGAAATGCTGGAGGCGCTGCCGGCCAATGCCCCTGGCATGGTGATTGTCCAACACATGCCGGAGAAGTTCACGGCAGCCTTCGCCAACCGCCTGAACGGTCTATGTGCCGTGGAGGTCAAGGAAGCCGCGGACGGCGATGCGGTTCTGCGCGGGCATGTTCTGATTGCGCCTGGCGGCGAGAAGCACACGCTGCTGGAACGCCGCGGTGCGCGCTACGAGGTTTGCGTGCGCAGCGGTCCTCTCGTCAGCCGTCACCGCCCCTCCGTGGATGTTCTCTTCCGATCCGCTGCGCGGTCGGCCGGTGCAAACGCGATGGGAGTGATCATGACGGGCATGGGCGATGACGGCGCGCGCGGCATGCTGGAGATGCACGAGACCGGTGCGTTCACGGTCGCACAGGACGAGGCAACGTCTGTCGTGTTCGGCATGCCCAAGGAGGCGATCGCGCGCGGTGGGGTAGACCGGGTCATCCCGCTGGAGCAGATCGCCCGTGAGATCCTGGCGGCGGATCGCCGCCGCTAGCCGAGGTCGCGTTGGCCACCGGCTCTTTGCGTCAGAAGATGAGCATCAGCAACAGGACCACCACGATCAACCCGATCAGGAAGATCGCGCCAATTGTTCCGCCTATGAATTTCAACATAGTCCTCTCCTTTGACTGTCAACTGGAACGGGACGGTCGACGGCAGATTTAACGTCCCTTGGGACAAAGCGCTGAGCCCCAAGAGGTTCCGCGCTGGCCGTTGTCGTAGACATGCGCCGGTTGACGTGTCGCAGTGATAGCCGTCGTCAGTTGCGAAAAACGGTACAGGCGCCGCCGGCAGCCTTGATTTGTGAACAGAGCGCCTGTGCCTGGGCTCGTGTCTCACGACCGATGCGCGCGGCGTAACGTGTTCGGTAGCCGAAATTGCCACGGGTCTGCGGGACGATCAGCGGTTGCTCGTTCCTGAGATGAGGCGGCAACTGGGCGAGTGCGCGAGCAAACAGCCGCTGTGCCACGTCCGGCTTGAGATGCGCCGCCAGTTGCACTCCCCAAGGTGCCGCCTGAGCGTCTGCCAACGTCGTGGTGGGTGACAAGCGACGGGTCTCGGCCAGCGCGACGCAGCTTTCCAGGAACGGTTTGTCTTTGGCGAGAGACGGGGCCGCCAGCTCGGGTGGCTGTCTGACCCATTGCTCTACCGGATGGCCGGTGATGGCGAGGACATAGGCGCGCGTTTCTAACGGTAGCGAGCCCCCGGCCAGAAAAGATGTGAGGCGGGCCTCGCCGGCGTTGTAGGCCGCAGCCGCAAGGCCATAGCCGCCGAAGCGGTCGTGAAGTTCGCGCAGATAGGTCGCCGACGCTTCAAGGGCAGCCAGAATGTCGAAGCTGTCGCTGAGGCCTCGCAGCTTCGCCGTCGCTGGCATGAACTGCGCGATGCCTTCTGCCCCCTTTGGGCTGACCGCACGAGGGCGGAAAAGACTCTCGCGCCAGATCAGCCGTGCGAAGAAGTCCGCAGGCACGTCGCGGGTCCTCGCGAAATATCCGATGCCGGCGCAGAGATCCTGGTTGAAACTGTCCATGCGAATGCAGAGCTGCTGTCCGGAGGAAGGGTCTGTCCAGGACGACAGACAGGGGGCCTGGCTGTCGCGGGGCCCCGGATACCCTGCCACATCTTCGGCGTCGGCCTGCGAGACTGTCACGCCTAGAAAAATAAAAAGAGCAATGCGCTTCATCGGCCGGGACGTGACGATCGCTGGGAGTTCCTTCAAGAGTGAGGTAGCGGCTCCTTCAGAAAAGGAAAGCTCTCGTTTGAGAAGCTTCCCGCGGTCGGTGTCTCCGGGCCTCTGCGGCGGCGCTGGATTAGCCTCCCGCCAGAAGCTCCTCGCAATAGCTCGGGCCATTGGCGCCCTGCCGGTCGGCCGTGATGCGGATCTTTCGGATGACGTAATCCTCGTCGACCGTCAGTTGTGCCGCGCAGCTTACGTTTGCGGTGCGACCGTTCTGCAGCTTGATGCGCTGGTAGCCGCCCCGCCAGTTGTAAAGCGTGGTTGCTCCTGCCGGCGTATCGCTGAGGGGAGGGCTGTACCTGGCAAAGAAGATACCGGCGGATTGTCCTACCCAGCGCGCCTCGATGGGGTTTGCCGGCATGCCGGTGGTGGTGCAGGCGGAAAGGGCGACGGCAAGTGTGGCAGTCGCTTGAATGATGCGGAGGTTCATGTCTCTGAAACCCTGTTTGAGAAGGCCTTCGGCTCTTGCTTTCGCCTAGCAGATTCCCGTGTGCCGCCGCAGGTGGTGAAGTCGGCACACCACAAAAAATGATGACCGCCGCTTTTATGCCACGCTCTTTCCCAGAGCCTCGGCCACCGCTCTAAAACGCCTGCCAGGGACAAGGAATTCCGTCTTGCCGAACCGCATCCTCTGGTCTATAGAGGCGCCGCTGGTCACGGAGTGTAGCGCAGTCTGGTAGCGCACCACGTTCGGGACGTGGGGGTCGCAAGTTCGAATCTTGCCACTCCGACCAGCCAATCCAATACCTTCGCCCTGTATTAAACCACTTCCGGTATCGGCTGCGGTTGTCTTGGCTGTGCTTGCGCGGTTAGCGCGGCGAAATCCGCCTGTCTTTTGTGCCCTCCTTGCCTCAGGTTGAGGCACCGCTGAACTGCTGGCGGATCCGTTTTGCCAGGCGGTAGTGCTGTGGCCGCCTGTGCTAAGCGACGGCGGTTGCCACGGCGTGTCGCTTGTGCTCGCGGAGCCTCCAGATGGCAATGCTGCCGAAGCAGAAGAACGAGCCGGTTGCAGTCGCAATCGCAAAGACGACTGCCTGTTGCGGCGAAAGACGCTCCATCATGATCGCAAAGACAAACGGTGCGAGTGCGGACGAGGTCTGTCGCGCCGCCGTGATCCATCCAAGCCGCGCGCCGTAGCCCGTCCGACCGAAGAGCTCCAGCGGCAGAGTTCCGCCCACGATGCTGGCTAGGCCCGATCCCAGGCCAAACAGGATCGCGAAGGCGGCAAGACCGGCCGCCCAGGGTGCCGTCGCAAGCAAGGCGCCACCCGCGACAACCAGCAGACCCGCAGACAATGTCGCCAGGAGCGTCTGCGACAATCGCCCCCCGAAGATCATGTTGAGAAGGCGGCTGGCCACCTGGGAGGGCCCAAACAGCGTTGTGACGAAAAGGCCGAGGCTGCCAGCGCCGATGGCCCCCATCAAGGGCACCATGTGCACGAGGATCGCCGACAGGACGAACCCTTCAAGGGCAAAGCCGGCCAGCATGACCAGGAAGACCCGGTTGGGTGCCGGCGGTCGTCCTTCGATCGCAGCCGGGGCGGTTTCGCCTCCGGACTTGCGGCCAGGACGGGTCAATGTTGCGACCCAGACATGAACGGGGAGGCAGACGATCAGGTTCAGGAGGGCGAAGCATCCGTAGATCAGCCGCCAGTCCATCATCGCCTGCAGGCCCGACGTGAGAGGCCAGAAGAGGGTGGAGGCGAATCCTGCAATCAGCGTCAGGTGGGTAATGCTGCGCTGCGCACTGCTGCCTCCGACCTGAACGATCGCCGCGAAGGCTGTGCTATAAAGCACAAAGGCTGACGCGAGCTCCATGGCGATAAGAGCAACCGAGAAGAGCCAGATGTTGGTGGAGAGAGCGGCGGCCGCAAGCGCGATCGCGGCGGCGACCGAGCCGGGTGCCAGCAGTCGTCCGGCGCCCTTCGCGTCTGCCCAGCGGCCGGCGCGCGGCGCCAGGGCGCCGCCGGCCAGGAGCGCCCCGGACAGGAGTCCGAAGATCAGATCTTTCGAGACACCGAAATCCGCAGCGATTTCCGGCGCGAGCACGCCGAAGGAGTAATAGAGTGTGCCGTAGCCGATGATCTGCGTGGCCCCCAACGCCCAGATCAGCAGCGCCGGCGCCTTGTCTTCGCTCATTCGGCCGGTTCCAGACTGGGTTCCTTGGCCGTGGACCCGCAGCCGCAGCCGCAACCACTTCTCCCTTCCGCCTTCGCCGCGAGATCAGCCTGGCAGCAGGCCTCGGCTTCGATCGGGGCCGGGCCTCCGCAGCATCCTGCCGAGGAGCCTGACTGGTCGCTGGCGTTGCCCGCGCTGCAGACGCCGGTTTCGGGCAGAACGAGATGGACCTCACGGGCAGCCTTCACGTCTCCGGCCAATTCCGCAGCGACCGACCGGACCTGTTCGTAACCGGTGGCCATCAGGAACGTCGGCGCGCGTCCATAGGACTTCGAGCCGACGATGAAGAAGCCGCGCTCCGGTTGCATCAGTTCCATGACGCCGTGCGGCGGAACGGTGCCGCAGGAATGAACATTTGGGTCGATCATAGGCGCCAGAAGGCGAGGAGCCTCCACGGCAGGATCGAGGTCCAGCCGGAGCTCCCGCAGCATGTCGAGGTTTGGCCGGAAACCGGTGGTCACGATGATCCTGTCCACTGTCACGCGCACCGGCACGCCGTCCTGCAGTGCCTCGACCTCCACACGATCGCCGGAGCGTCGGAGTGACTGAATCGCAAGCGGCGCCAGAAGCTGTACGCGGCCGCTTTCGATCGCGCGGGAAGCCGCCAGCCCGAGATTTCCGCGGGCTGGCAACTGGTCGTTAAGACCGCCGCCGAGGAGACGCTCCATTTGATTTCGCCGAAGACCCCAAAGAACCCGCGTTTGCGGCGCATGTTCCTGAACCTCCATCAAGCCAATCACAGCATTGATCGCCGAATGGCCGCTCCCGACCACCAGTACCGTGGCGCCGGCATAGTCGGCTCTGTCGCGTCCGCTGACATCGGGGATGCCATAGGTGATCTTGTCAGTCAGCTGACGCTCGCAAGGGACCGGCAGACCGTCGATTCCGAGCGGATTCGGGCTGTCCCACGTGCCGGATGCATCAAGGACCGCACGAGCGGTGATCCTTCGCTCGTTTCCATCCGCATCCTCGATCCGGATGACGAAGGGCGCTTGGCCGCGCCCCCCATCGGACAGCTTGTCCAAGCCTTGACGGGTAACAGATGTGACTGTTGCGCCGTAGACGGTGTTGACGGAAATCTGCGGCACGCCGGCAAGGGGCTCTAGATAACGGGTGATGATCTCACCGCCGGTGGGAAGGGCCTCCATGTCCGGCTCTTTCCATCCTGCTGCCGACAGGAGGGCGGCGGCGGAGGGGTCGATGATGTAGCGCCAAGGTGAGAACACCCGAACATGGCTCCAATCCCGCAGCGAGGACCCCGCCGAAGCACCCTTCTCCAGGATCATGGGGCGGATGCCACGGGCAATGAGATGCGCAGCCGCGGCCAGTCCGACAGGACCTGCGCCGATCACGCCGACCGGAAGTTCTGAATTCTGCTCCATGCCATTGTCCTTCCATATTTCTAGAAAATAAGAAATAAAAGTCATGCTAAGGCGCTTACGTGTCTGCGGCCTCTGAAGCCCGAGTTGGCGTGTCCTCACAGCGACCGTCGGCACAACATTCGTCGGCCAGATAGCCGATGAGGCTGGACATTGCCCGGTAGTTAGCGCGGCAGATGAGCGTCGTGCCGTTGCGCTCCTGGGTGATCAGGTTCGCGTCCAGCAACTTCTTGCAGTGGTGCGAGAGGGTGGAAGAAGGAATTTCCAGCCTCTGCTGAAGCCCCCCCACCGGAAGGCCATCGATACCGGCCCGCACCAGCATCCGGTAGATCCGGAGACGCGTCGGGTTGCCGAGAGATTCCATCTGGGATGCAGCTATTTCGAGGTTCATGGAAATAGCTAACTCTGCAGCGGTGTCTCTGTCAATAGTATTTCGACAGAGATCGAAATAACGACCGCGAGGCGGGTCGTGGGGCTGGCTATCGATCCCGCCCGATCAGGCGAGATCGCAGCGCATTGGAGATCCCATCGAACAGAAAGACCACGAGCAGGATGAGCAGCACCATGTAGGCGACATTCTCCCAGTCGGAATTGGTCCTCATCGCCTCCCAAAGCTTCAGACCGATTCCGCCGGCGCCAACCGCACCGATGATGGTGGCGGAGCGGGTGTTCGATTCCCAAAAGTAAAGGGCCTGGGACGCGAAGACCGGCATGACCTGGGGGACCACACCAAAACGCTGCACGGTCACCGGCGGCGCGCCCACGGAACGGACGCCCTCGCGCTGCTTGTCGTCGATGTTCTCCAGCGCCTCGGCATAGAGCTTGCCGAGCGTTCCGGTGTCCGTGAAGAAGATAGCCGAGATGCCGGCCAGTGGTCCAGGGCCGAAGGCCCGCGTGAAGAACAGCGCCCAGATCAGCATGTCCACCGAGCGTAGGAAATCGAACAGGCGCTTGGTCAGTTGGTTCGCCGGCCGGTTGCGGAAGATGTTGCGGGCGGCAATGAAGGAAAGGGGGAAGGCGATGATCATGGCAAACAAGGTGCCGATGAAGGCCATGACGATGGTCTGCAGGAGCTTCGTCCAGACGTCGAGATGCTGCCAGGACGGGTTGTAGAGGACGTCGTTCCAGGCAAGTGCCAGGTTGCTTTGCGTCGGATCGATTCGTTCGCCGCTGACGATCAGCGAAGCCACCTCGCCGAAACCCTTGCCGAAGAAGGCTGAGTTGGTGTCGAAGAAGAAGTTCTCCCAACCAAGGAAGCGCTTGCGGATACGCACCCGGTCGGCGCTGATGTCAGCCCAACCGGAAAAGCCGAAATACGCGGTGATCCGGCCACCGACCGACCGCTGCTCCACCCACTCAGGCAGTTCACCCGCGGCCAGCACCTGGTCTGCATCCCGATCCAGGGTGAGTGTCACGGTCTCGCTGCCGCGGCTGAGGGTAACGCGATCCGGCTGAATGTCTATGATCCGGGAAGGCCCCATCTCGACCACGGCTTCGGTGACAACTTCTTCCGTACGCGTCTCCCTCGTCGGGGCGGTTTCTGTCGTGGTGCCCTGCTGTGTCGGTGCTGGTGCCATGAAACTGAAGCTGGAACTTGGCGACGTCGCGACGCTGGGCGAGGAGGCCGCCGGGATCTCAATGGTGCGGGTCACCGTCTCCCGCTTTGCGGTCAACCAGCCGGGGTTCGGGTTCGGACCGATCGGATCAAATCTCGGATACGCGATCTGCATCGATCCGTCGGTGGCAATCTCGATGTCTGGGCGGATCTCGTAGGACACCCAGTCGGCGAGGTAGTTTCCGGCAAGGCCCCAGTTCGCGCCGCCGACAACCTTGCCCACAGCGAAGAACCACCAGGCGAACATGAAATAGAGCAGGACGGCGGTGGCGATGATGGGGATGCGGAAGCGCTGCCATCGAGAGGGTTGCAGGAGGTCCGGATGCCGGGCTGCCAGGGCGTCCATTTCGGCGGTATTGAGAATTGTCATGACAGCCTCGCTTAGATTGCCTGGAACGCCTGGTCGCCGACCAGCCTGCGCCGCAGCCATGCGGAAAATTGGTCTACGGCGATGATGGTGAGAAGCAGGAGAAGGACAATTGCCAATGTCTTGGCCTCATGCCCTTGGCCGATGGAAAGGCGCAGCAGCTCGCCGATACCGCCGCCGCCGACCGCACCGATAATGGTGGATGCGCGCACGTTGATCTCGAGACGCAGCAGGAAGTAGCTCATAAAGTTCGGCATGACCTGCGGCACCATGCCGAACCAGGAGCGCTCCAGCCAGTTGGCACCGATGGCCTTCAGACCTTCGTCCGGCTTCATGTCGGCGTTC
>DASYHX010000430.1:0-8444 GCA_035998065.1 Pseudorhizobium sp. | reverse complement strand
TGGTCGAGCGTTTCTTCAACCGCCTCAAGCAGATGCGAGGCCTCGCCACACGCTACGACCGGCGCGCCGACAACTTCCTCGCAGCCCTCAAACTCGCTGCCACACGCCTCTGGATCAATTCGTTATGAGTCCGCACCCTAGAGAATTGCCCACTCACGCAGTTGATGCGCTCTGTTGCGGCCAGGCCGTCGCCCGCCACAATCGCCGACGTGCCCGGCACGGCATGATCGAAATCAGCTTACGCCGGGATGCCGCCCGAACTTGGCCGGTGCGCTATGTACCAAGCCCGTCCATCGAAGCCACATCAACTAACGAGGTCTTTCGCGAGTCATTGCCGATCCAGGGAACGACCGAATGGGCGCACGATCGCCGGGATCAAGCTTGCTGATCGGAGGGATGCAGGTGAGATAGTGATGGCCGAAGGTTGGCGCAGAGTGTGCCCAAGGTTGACGGCCGTTCAGAACGGTAGCTGTACGGCGATGATTCAACCTTGGGCAGACACGCAGCCATGACCGAAATCGCTGAGGTGCCGTTCTCCGTCCAAGAGCGCGACGTTGATCTCCTAATCCTCGAGCAGCTGCACGTATCGCCCGCCTTCGTCGCACGGCTTGCCGAGCGAGACGGCGTCCGCGGACCCATCTTCTATGCGGCCCGACACAGCGTCTACCGAGGCAACGGCGAGACAGACGTTCTCGTGTTCCTCGACGGTTCCAAAGGACGCATCGCCGTGATGATCGAGAATAAGATCGGCGCGATGATGCAGCCACAGCAGTGCGAGCGCTACCACCTGCGGGGGCAGGTTCTCGTGGAAGCCGCCGAGGCGGTCGCATACACGACGGTGCTCTGCGCTCCGCGAGCGTATTTAGCTACCGTCCCAGCGACTGAACTTTGGAACCACCGTCTCGCGCACGAAGACATCGCCGAATGGATGAAAGGCGATCCGTCCCCTTCTGCGGCTTGGCGGCGCGTGCACGAGCACGGTCGGGAGTTGCACCTGCGCATGGCCACCGAGATCATGGATCCGGGGGTGCCGCTCGCCGAACAGCCCGAGGCTGTTAGACAGGCGCTGGACGCCATCACGCAGCTCGCGGCAGTCGCGAGGTCGTTCGCTGGGCGCACCGCGAACGACTGAAAATCGTGCTGATCGCTAAAAGGGCCGCTTTCAGACACCGAAACCGATCTCTACGGCCGAAAACGGGCGCCAGCCGCCACTACTGCCAGAGGGCGGTAGCTGTCGGAGTAAAGCTCGTTTGATGGCTAACCTCGGATCTCGAACGATGCGCACGAGCGGTGGCAGGGTTCGATTGCTGTTCCCAACATTGAATGCCACTGGCATCCAACTGCTTAGCCGCGAGGGCGGAAAAGTGTTTGGCCGCAACGGCTTATAGAGAATTCACCAAACGAGCGCAGTCATGAGGTTTGGAGAAAATCAGCCCTGAGAGACCGCCTCGGGAGATCATGGCACCGGGGCCAGTGCTCAGCCCCTCCCGCATAACCCTTGAAAACAACGGAAAATCCGGCCGCAGCGGAGGCCGGAGAACAGTTTCGTAGGGGCAAGTGGCGGATGGGGTGGGATTCGAACCCACGAGACGGTCTCCCGCCCGCCGGTTTTCAAGACCGGTGCCTTCAACCGCTCGGCCACCCATCCGTGCCTTGTAATCGCTAGCTTTTCCGGCTTGAGGGCAGGGGCTTGAGGGCCGTCTGCTACCGGTTTGCTACCGAACGGTTTACGAGCCTGGCTTTACAGCCCGCCGGATCGCCGCGTCAACCTGCTCTGCCGCATCGGCCTGCATTCCCGGCATGACGTGGCTGTAGAGGTCCAGCGTGATCGCGATCGTCGAGTGGCCAAGCCGTTCCTGGGCGATCTTCGGATGCACGCCGGCCGCCAGCATCTGTGTCGCATGGCTGTGCCGGAGGTCGTGGAAGCGGATGCGCTCCAGCTTCGTCTTCGTCAGGATGCGGGTCCACTCGTGGGTGAGCGATCTCGGCTGCAGCGGAGTCCCGTCGATCTGTGAAACCACGAAGGATCGATCGTCGGGGCGGATGCCGAGCTTCAGCTGCTCCTCCGCCTGCCGGGCCCGGTATGCCTTCAGTTCTTCCACAACGGTCGAGGAGAGGCTCACCACGCGCGACAGGCCGCTCTTGGTCTCCTTCAGCCGGACAACGCTCTTGATCTGCTCAGCGGTCTCTACAACGGCCAAGCGTCGGCCGAGCGCCAGGTCGGCAAGATCATGGCCGTACAACCTTCGGCGGATCGCTGGACTCAGGACGCGCTGGTGCAGACTTTGGCCTCACTCAAGATATCGGTTGATCGACTGATTGAACGGATGGAGAGGCAGGACCGCGAGCGGGAGGATGACGAGAAGGCCGAACTGCGAGAACTTCGTCGGATTGTGAAAGACATTCGCGGGCGGGAGTAGCTATTCGCCTTCGCAGCCATAACCCGTCGCCACCATGCCAGAGCCGCCGTCCCTTCACCGGGGCGGCGGCTTTCGTCGTTTTAAGATCTGCGACCGTCTCTGCTGCGTTCCCGGTCACACTGCGGTGCTCGCGGGTTTTCTCGGCAGAATGCCGCAATCCGTCCACGCTCGCGATCTCCGTCGCGATCACGCGCTTGATTTCGATCCGGGCCGCCGCGCTGAGGATCATCCCGACGATCGCGCACATCCCTGTTGTCTCGCCGATCGTCTCGCTCTGCACGTTGATCCCGCCGGCGATCGTCGCGGCCTCGGTCTCGGAAGTCACGATCACCAACGCGCGGATCTGGCCGACGAATGTCGCGATCTATAACGACGGGACCTGACGAGCTATACCCGCCCCCGTAGCGGGGGCCTTCATCGACGCAGCCCGAAATTGCGAGAGTCGCGAACCCAATTGTGGCAACGATGCCAAGGCTTCTTGCACGCATGTACTTTCCTCCGGTTGGGGGCGATGAGATGACGCCGACGATAAGGATTGCAAGTCGTCCGGCCCGGCGTGCAGTTGTCGGCATCCTCGGTCAGGTTGGCGAATCCGGTCATCGGAGCGTTGGCTTCCGGCGTTTCGGCGCATCTCGACGCAGCATCGCCGCCATGCTCTCCTGTCGGGATGTGCAATCTCTACTCCGTCACCAAGGGCCAGGCGGCCATTCTAGAGTTCACCCGCGCCATGCGGGACAGGACCGGTAACCTGCCGCCGCTGCCGGGGGTGTTTCCTGACTATCCGGCGCCGGTGGTGCGGAACGGGGAGGGCGGCGAGCGCGAGCTGACGATCATGCGCTGGGGCATGCCGTCCACAGTTCGTCCTGAAGGGGCGCACGGTCGACAGCGGCGTCACCAACGTCCGCAATATGTAGTCGCCGCACTAGCGCCAGTGGCTCGGCCCAGCGCACCGCTGCATCGTCCCGTTCACCAGCTTCTCCGAATACGAGACGCGGGAACAGTGCACGAAGGTCGGCCTGTGGTTCCGTCCAGCTAGGTCTCTTGCTCATCCTTCTCCTGATCGGGGCCATCTCTGGCCGCCCAACGCAGACAATCGATTTGGTCGGCTGTCCACATTATCGAGCACCTCGGTGCAACTACGCACAACCTTTCATTCCAAGCGAAGCGGGTGCTATGAATTGAGGGGGGCGGGCAATCCGATACGGCGTCATCAGGCGCTCACAAACGAATACCGCAAGCGCGTAACTCCGATTAACCATCGTTAAAGTCATCAGAAAGCGGGATCTGTTTCATTTGATTCACCGGATCTGGAAGAGGCACCACACCCAGGGCGTGGACGCGAAACGCTCCTGCAAAGCGGCAACCAGAAGTGGAGGGGGAGCGGCTTGACGCGCTTGCTCGGCATTCTCTCGGTCCTGTGTTTCGCGCTCGCTATCTGGTTGTCACAGGGGCATTTTGCAAGTTCACAGGATGCAGCATGGAGCTTCGAAGACAGTTGGGCCTTTTGGTTCTGCGTCCTGCTTCTCGCCGGAGGCGCTTTTCTGCTTGCGGGCGCCATTGGCATGTTCTCGAAGTCGTGGAGGCTGGCCGGGAAGGCGGCGTTGGCAACTATCCCCTTAGTCGCGATAGTCGGGTTGATCCTCTTCAAAGCGCAATACGGCTTGAGAGAGATCCACTACCTGACTCTGATTGGCGAGGACGGGCCGGTAGAGTATGCGACCGCAATCGTCCTCGTTTTAACGGCGGTGTTGTCCATCATCAACATGAGGTTAGCCTTCAAACGAAGGCTTTTGATCGTCGGCGCCTTCTTTGCGGCCTTCTTCGCCGTCTCACTGTTCATAGCGCTTGAAGAGATCAGCTATGGACAGCGACTCCTCGATTTCGCGACTCCCGCGGAAATCGAAGCGGTCAACCGGCAGAAAGAATTCAACCTGCACAACATCACCGACTTCGAGTGGTTCACGTTGCGCATGGCCCCCGTGATCCTCGCATCCTACGGTATCCTTGGTTTCCTCGCTCACGCCCTGCTGGTCAAGTTGATCCCCAGTAGGCTGATTGCAGGACAGCAAACGGACCTCCTGTTTCCGCAATGGTATGCAGCGTCGTACTTTCTGCCGCTGGGCATCTATGCCTGCACGATTTTCTACGCGGGTGAGAATTTCGTTTGGCAGGACCAGGAGCCGGCAGAACTATTCATGTCCTTCGGGTTCCTCCTCATCGCCGTGCATGCATTGCCGACGATCAGGAGAAGTGTCACGTGTGATCCAACCTCCGAGCAAGCCCGTCCGAGCGACGCATGATTGACAAGAAGCCGACTGCCACGGGCGCCCTAGGCGGTTTCGCGGTGCGAAGGGCCGAAGTACGATCCTCTACAGATATCGCGGCGCAGGCTCCTCACGAGTCGGCACGGCCGATCTATCAGGATTATAGCCTTAGCATTCCTCTTCCCTACGACGTCGAAAGCCCGGCCGCTCCTCCTCGCATCGTCGTCGTAAGCCATATCTTTCACCCGCACATTGCAAGAGAAGTTCGGCGCTACCTCGAGAACATCCCGTTCAATTTCGACCTGTTCATATCGACTGACAACTGGGGGAAAGGTGGTCGGATCCGAGATGCGTTCAGGGACTGGCATCGCGGCTCCCTGGAAGTGCGTGTCTTCCCCAATCGCGGACGAGACATTGCGCCGAAGATCGCCGGGTTCCGGGATGTGTACGAGGACTACGATCTCACGCTTCACATTCACACCAAGCGCTCCGACCACGCTTCTGCTCTGTTCACATGGCGAGGATACCTTTTCGAAACGCTTCTGGGGTCGCCGGAGGTCGTCAGCAGTATAGTGGAGATCTTCGAGACGTCTCCGCGGATCGGCATGGTTGCCGCTCAGCATTTCGAACCCGTCCGGCACTGGATCAACTGGGGTGGAAACTATCCCATGGCCGCGGCTCTGGCCGATCGGATGGGCGTGCCTCTCTCGGAAGATGCCGTCCTGGATTTCCCGTCCGGGTCGATGTTCTGGGCGCGAACCGACGCCCTCAAGCCGCTCCTTGATCTCGAACTATCAACCGACGACTTCGATGTCGAGAAGGGGCAGATCGATGCCACTTTAGCGCACGCAATTGAACGGTTGTATTTCTTTGTATGCGAGAAGGCTGGGTTCGACTGGGTGAAGGTCGCCCGGCGCCAGTTCATGCCGAACACGCCCTGTATGGTCGCCACCACGAGTCGCGACAAGCTGAGCAACTACATCGCGCGTCACACGCTCCGCCTGACTGGAGACCATTGCTTCGAGCCCCGTGCCAAGGCCGAACCACCTATCTCGCAACCCGCTGAGGCTCTGCTGGAGCGCCTGGAGCACATGTCGTCCGACTACATATCGGAGGAGAAAGACGCGGGGTTGCTGGACCGTCTCGCGGGTCTTGAGGCAGAGAATGCTGCGCTGAGGAGGATACGTGCCGACACCTGGGCATCCACCTCCTGGCGGGTGACGAAGCCCCTCCGATTCGTGTCACGTCTCCTTCGCCGGGGCGCTCGCTTCCCCCTCGATTTCTTTGGAAGATGCGACCGTTGTATCAGCCGGGAATCGCCCCATAATGCCGCTGCTCTCCAGGCACTTGCTGAGTCCCGGCAACAGGTCTCGAGCCGCAAGTATCCTTTCATGTACGCGGCAGCGCCGTCAGACTGGCCACAACTGGACCTGACCATCGTCACGTACAACAGCGAGAGATGGCTTGATAGGTTCTTCGCAAGTGTCGCATTTCAGAACTATCCGCTCGATCGCATCAACATCTATGTGACAGATAACGGCTCGACAGACGGCACCCCGGAACGGTTGAAGCGGCTCTCCTCGGAGATCGGCTCGCGTTTCGCCGGCTTTCATCTTGAAAGCGCACCGAACCGCGGCTTCGGCGCCGGTCATAATCGTGCGGTCAGACGCGGAACTGCACCACTTGTCCTCGTGACCAACGTCGACCTGGAATTCAGCGCAGAGTCACTGACACAGGCCGTTTCGGTGGCAGTGGCGGACCGGCCCGAAGTGGCTTGCTGGGAGCTCCGCCAATTGCCCTACGAGCACCCGAAGTTCTATGACCCGGTAACAGGCTACACCAATTGGTGCTCTCACGCCTGCATCTTGATCAGACGAGCAGCCTTCGAGCAGGTCGAAGGCTATGACGAGCGTATCTTCATGTACGGAGAAGATGTGGAAATCTCGTATCGTCTCCGGGAGAACAAATGGAGACTGAAATATCTTCCGACGGCACAGGTGCTTCACAAGACTTACGAAAATACAGATGCGGTAAAGCCGCTTCAATACCGCGGCGCGATTTTTGCTGCCTTGTATCTGCGGGCAAGATATGGCACAGCGCAGGACATAGCTGCCATACCCTTTCTGCTGCTGGATGCGATACATCGTCCCGCCCCGTACGAGCGGGCGCGCAGGGACATCTGGCGCAGCGCGTCTTCGTTCATGCGACATGCTCTGCCCGCTTTTCTATCGCGCAAAAGGAAGTCGGACGAGAGGTTCGGTTTTCACGGGCTGGATTACGAGTTTGCTAGGGATGGAGCGTACCACGAGCACACGCTTCCGAAGCGAGACGCGCAGCCCTTGGTATCAGTCCTTACGCGTACGATGGGAGATCGGAATCACTTGCTCCTGGAAGCAATGCATTCCGTCGCCAACCAGACTTATGGTGCTGTCGAACACGTCATCGTGCAGGAGTTGGGGGACTCGAGTAGGGAGGAGGTTGAGAGATTCGTGACCCGGGAAGGGCACAGGATCAAGTTCGTGGCTGGGGCAGGGGGTGGAAGATCGGCCACCGGTAATAGAGCGCTGGCGGAATGTTCCGGAGAGTTCTGCGTCTTTCTCGATGACGACGATCTTTTTCTTTCCGACCACATCGAAACGTTGATGCACGCATTAGACGATGACGCGGTGGCTGCGTATGCGCGCGCATGGGAGGTGCAGACCGAGTTCCACAAGATCAAACCGGCGGCGTATGCGGAGACGGCTTTCGCCAAGGGATACGACCAAGCCTTCGATCCGGATCTGCTCAGAGTGAACAACTACCTCCCGATACAGGCTGTTCTTTTCCGGAAGCGATTGTTTGATGAAAGAGGCGGGTTTGAAACTGATCTGGACGCGCTCGAGGACTGGCATCTCTGGAACAAGTACGCGTATGGGAACAGTTTCGTTCATGTGCCCAAGACAACGTCGATGTTCCGGGTCCCCAGCGATCGCGCTGAGCGCGAACGCCGACGCCGGGTGCATCTATCCTTTCGAGGCGAGGTAGTCCGGCGCATTCATCGAAGCGTCGAGGAGTTGCGTGAGCAGGAACTCGCGGGTTCCTCGCCAGAATCGGCACCACCGACGCGATCCAAGATCACGTCGCATCTGCGCCGGTTGCTCGATCGAGGCCCGAGACGCAACGGGAATGGTTTCCGGCCGGGCTGAGCTTGCCGATACTCAAGAAGGTGGAGATCTCGAAGAACTGGCTCCTGTCTGCATCGGGTCGAAAACAGCAGATAAAGGCAGCCCGTGCTCTACCGCTCCAGATACCGCGTGGCCGTGGCGGTGCTGGTAGCCCGGTCTGGAGCTCGATCTCATCCTCAGCATCGCTCCAATAAGGCTGCGCTGGCGCAATTCGCGCTCGTCGTTCGAGGCAAGCCCCGCGGCGCTGACTCTCTCAACGTGAACTTCTTTCGGGCGCAGACTTGACCGATTGTCTGGGGCTACTGCGGGCGGGTTCGAGATCAGACTAGGAGGTTTCGCCGTCGCCAGTACACGGGGTAGAGCTGGGTAGAACTCTTGCCTCTGATGAACGGGCTCAATGACCGAAAACATGCAGTACCCCATCAAGAATGGCGCTAGTTGGTCCGACGTCGGCGGGCTCTCTCTCGTGCAGCGGATGATACTCGCCTATCGCAACGCCCGATATCGCCGGCGTGGGAGGAAGTGGAAGCCTGTTGGCCTGACGCGGGTAAGCGCCGCAAAGCCAAACCTGGGCATGAACGAAATCGTCCTGATCT
>DASYHX010000385.1:0-6774 GCA_035998065.1 Pseudorhizobium sp. | reverse complement strand
GGTATTGTCCTCGAGGACGAAAGCGTTCGGCCCGACGTGTCCGCCGTTCAGGACCGTGGCGCGGCTCGATAGATAACTCGCTAGACGATAACCCTGGGCTTCGGCAGCAGCCACCTTGGCGGCGCGAAGATCGTTGATCTGCGCATAGGCCAAGGCGACGAACATCATGTGGGAGTCCGGCGGAAACGCAGCCGCAACCTCCTCGAACGCGACAACCGGCAGGCCGCAGAAACTGTCGACGGTCTTGTGGCTGCCATCCACGACGAAGCCTTTGACCTCGTGGTCGGAGTCATGGGTGAAGTAGTAGTGCGCAAGCTCCGCAATATCGCCGGCGCCGAAGATGACGAGAGGTTTCAATGGGGCGCTCCCTAGACGTTCTTTCGGACCAGAATGGTGAATTCCCAAAGTCCGTAGTCGTGCAGCAACGCGACATTGCGGGCGTAGCGTCGCTTGCAGTGATCGAAAAGCGCACCAGGATTGGCATAATAGAGGTAGTCGCGCATCTTGTCGGTGTCGGAGTACGATGTCAGGCAGTTGAAGGCGAAGCCTTTCCTGCTCGTTTCATGCAGGGTGTCGAGGGTGGCGTGGATATAGGCCTCCCACTCGGCGTCCTCGCGGCCCAGGCGCACGTTGAAGATGCCGGAGGCGACACCGAAATCGCTTTCGACGTCCGGCGTACTCGCAACCTTCAGCCGGCAGCCCTCGGCGGTCAGTCGGGCACGGGCGGACTCAACCATCGCTTCGGAGACGTCAAACCCGAAATACTGGACGCTTCCGAAAGCTTCGACGAGATAGTCGTAATAGGCGCCGTACCCGCAGCCCAGATCATTGAGGGAGAAGCCCCCGTCCGCGTCGATGACGCGCGACAATTCGTGGAATCGCAGCCGCTGGCTCTCGTCGCCGTTCCAGTCGACGCCTCGCGGCGTCGCGCCATGGCGGCGCAGGGCCGTGGTGTAGTAGCCGGCGATATCACCGATCAGGTCACTTTTCGTCACGACCGTAGATGCCCCTGACAATCGAGTATGGCCGCTGCTTCGTCTCGGTGAAGATCTTGGATACGTAGATCCCGAGAATCCCGATGAACGAGATCACCAGCCCGCCGATCAGCCAGATCGAGGCCATGACCGATGTCCAGCCGCTGAGAGGCGACGCCAGAAACACGCGGTTGACGACGAGATAGGCGATGTAGAGGAGCGACAGGGCCGAGATGCCGATCCCTACGTTGAAGATGAAGATCAGCGGCGCGTTCGAAAACGAGGTGATCGAATTCACCAATATGTTGAACTTCATCGGCCACGTGTAGGTGGTGTGCGAAAGCGAGAGCTTCTTGACGATCATCGGTGTCTGGAGAAAGCCGGTGATGTGCCAGAGGCCCGCCAGGAAAACCTCGCGTTCGCGATGCAGAAGAAGCGCGTCCGTATAGCGCCGGGTCATCAGCCGGGCGGTCACGATGTTCCGCGGCAGGTCGAGGCCGGTAATTCGTCTGAACAGGCTGTAGAAGATTTCGCCGCTCCACCGCTCGCTGCGGCTGCCCTTCCGGTATTCCTGGACCCCGTACACCACGTCGGCGTTGCTCTCCTCCATGCGCTCCGCAAAGGGAAGGAGCCAGGCCGGATCTTCCTCGAGGTCGCTGTCGATGAGGAGAATCCGGTCGCCTTGCGCGTGCGCCAACCCGGTTATCATCGCCTTGTGGTGACCGAAGTTGCGCGACAGGTCGACGGCCACGATGTGCGGATCGCCGTCGACCAATGCCCGCGCGCGGTCCAGACTGTCGTCTGGAGAGCCGTCATTGACCAGGATGATCTCGTAGTCGTCCCCCACGAGCGTCCTTGCGGCCTCTGAAGCGCGGAGACAGAATTCCGAAATGCTTCCGGCCGATTTATAGAGCGTTGCGACAATCGAAAGCTTCACTGAGGCTTTTTACTCCCGGTGCAGAAAGGCAGGTGCGTCCGCGCCGCAATTGAACATCAGATCGAGAACCGTGACACCGTGCACGAACGGTCCCCAAAGCTGCGGATACTCAGGATAGCCGGCATAGTCGAACCATTCCACGGCAATACCCCGGGCCTCGAAGGGGGAAAGATCGAGATAGTCCCTAGCGGCAGGGCCGGAGACGTAAACGTCACCTCCGGCTTGCGCGCACAGATGGGCCAGGCGCTCACTCTTGCCGTCGATCATGGCGTAATCTTCACAACGGCTGATCGGCGTGTCTATCGCCAGGCGCTCGCATGTCTCGGCGAGGAAGCGCTCGTTGATCCGCGACAGGCTGGTATCAGACAACTCTTCATAGAGCGGCGCCAGCCAGCTGGCCACTGCCTCGAAATGCGGCGCGCGCCGGTAATTCGACGAGAGAGCGAGCCAGTGGTCCTTCGCCCAGGCCGTGCCCTCGGTCTCCGTCGCGTTGATGGTCTGGAGATATTTTCCCTTCACGCTGACAGGGATCGTCAGCCATTTCAGCCCATTCGGCGTCTTGATCTTGTTCCGATTGCGCCAGTCGCGGCGCGTATACTGCATCTCGTCGAACAGGATGAATTCGTCGACCGATCCGATGAGGTCGAAATAGCCCTTCCAGGGGATGTAGTTCGACTGGAGGATCGCGACTTTCTTCATGGTTCTCCCAGGGGCTCACGGAGACCTCAGGGCGCACCGGAGGCTCGCCGATTCGCTGCAGCCGACGTCAGCGGAACACGTAGCAGCGTAAGGGCCGGTTGTGGAGCGTGGCCTTCCACCCCCTGTGGTCTGTTCGTCAAGGGGTCATGGTGCCGATCCGGCTCGTCTGACCATCCGCCGCACGCCGCAAGACGGATTCCTAGACGTCAGGTTGCGAGTGCTCAGCATCCCTTCTCAGCAAAAATTTTGTGAACCGCCAGCGGGACCGTCCGACAGAGACTAGCGAGAGAGGCTTCTGTTTTCCGCCGAAGCGATAGGAGACGCGCCACAGCTTCGATCCGGTGGGCGACACCAGCATTTGAAGCCTGCCGTCGTCGCTGTGTTGGTATGTCGCTCGGAAGGTTCAAGATGCCCGGACAGGCAGGTCGGAAGCCGTCATGCACGCCTCCGCTTGTCGGTTGGCCGAACGCCGCCGCCGCGTTCTGGGGCGGATACCAACAAAGCTACCGGCATACTTGCCGGATATCGACTCGCTGGCGCGGACGACACGGCATCAAAAACTCGGATGTCTTGAGGATTTCGGCTGCTGTCCGGATCGCCGCGGATCGTCTCGAACAGGGGAATGGTGCCAGGAAAGGCGTCAAATCGAGACCATAAATAGCTGATTTTGTTATGAACTTTTCTCTATAGATCGGGAGAATACCAACAAATATACCAACAATTTTGGCAGCCTGGCGATTGATTAGATACGTTGGGACGTGACGACGGGAAACGTCTAAAGCCTTTCGTGTCGTCCGTGTCGCTTTGACGGTCAGTTAGGGATTTGCCGGAGTAGGCGCCCCATCATTAACGCCGGGCTTGCCGAAGATCACCACGTCCTGATGACGGTCCCAAGCATGTTCGACATAGCCAAGGATGGTGATGTTCTCCATCTGCTCCAGGCCCCGCAGGACCCAGCTGGGCTTTGCCAAAGCGATCCCGTATCGCGCCTGCTTGTCGAAGAGCGACTTGAAGTTCGGCTCATAGTCGGCAAAGCCGAAGCCGCAATCGTTGAAGCCGGCACGAGCGGGTGCGAAAAGTCGGTCGCTCATGAATTTCCAACTGTTGTCCTGACGCCATTCGGCGTGGCGCCCCTCTAGCGTGACGATGGCAAGCCCCCGCTCGCTCAGGGACCTTGTGATGAAGTCGATGGTCGGCCAGAAAAGGGTTTCGGGAAGATGCGTCAGCAGTGACCCGCAAAAGACAAGATCCCAATCGCTCCCGACGTCGAGTTCATCGAGATTCTCTTTGGAGGCGATTGGTTCGGCGCCGAAATGCCTGGCGCAGAAATCCGTGTGGGCTTCATACAGGTCGCATGCGCCGATTCGGGCATCCGGAAACATGGCGCGGAAATGCCGAGTGATCCGGCCCGAGCCGCTCGGAAAATCGAGAATTGAGCGGGGGACGTCCCTGTTGTTGGTGACGAGCGCACTGGTCACGATCCGCATCGCGCTGTACCCGACCGCCATGTAGTGGTCGTCCGCGCTGGGAACTGTCCCCGGATTCTCCTTGTCCGCCTCATCCCTGGCGAGGAGCACGCCCTCGGCCAGGTATCGTTCCGAGAGCGCCGTATACAGCTTCATCCGGTCGAGGAGGGTCCGAAACTCATGATCGGCGGCCATTAATCTTCCTTTTGCAGCGACGTCGCAGTCGCCCAAATTTGTTTGAGGGAGGGCCGTTCAAGCGGTGGACGATGGGTCAGTCGAAAGAATGACCGTTTCCGGACGCTGCATGCCGCTATGGCTCGGAAGGCTGCCTCGGACCGGGTTCGAGACGAAGCGCAGCAGCTCGGATCGCGATGCGATCTGCTCGGAGGGTGAGCCCGCCGTATTGTATTTGGGCAACGTGATCTTGGTCCAGTTGAAGCCGGCAGCCTCACATATCTGGAAAAACATCCGTTCGATGGCGTGGGCGAGGGTTCCGTCAGTCTGTCCGGCCTCTTCGGGGAAGTCCTCGAAGGTCAAGCGGGCATCGACGAGCGGACGCAGGGCGGCCGTGCGCATCCAGAACATCGAACCCGCGGGAAAATCCATCACACCCGTCGGATCGCTCGCCATCCGCAGTCGATCGAGTAACCCGAGGGCTATCTCCCTGTTACCAGCCCACATGAGCCAGGGACGAACGGGCTCGAAATGCTGAGGGCTGACCATTCCCAGCGCCGGATCGGCCTCGAAGAGCGCCACGATGCTCTCGACCACGGCGGGGCTCCCGACGAGGTGCTGGAATATGTGCTCGCGCCATTGGGCAAGAAGGTCCGCCTCGTGTAGCGACTTCTTCGTGTGCAGATGCAGCATGAACTCGTGCTGCTCGTAGGCATGAGGAAAGGCGATCAGCTTGGGCGCGATATCTCGGCCACGATTGGTGGTGACGGCGACCTCCACCGAACCGCGTTCCCAATCAGCGAACACCATTTCAATGTGTTGCTTGCTGTCTTGCGAGCACGTCGTGATGAAGATGTTCGCCGGCAGCGTGATGTTCTGGACGTAGCTCCGGATATCCTGTGCCAGATCCGGATAGAAGATATGAATGACGACAGCCAATGGAGGCCGGCTCTCCTGGGGTTCAAGCGGGATACCCGCAGGAACGATGATAGCTCGGTCATTCTCCGACACTGTCGTACGCGTTGGCAGGATCATTTCCGGGGCAGATCGGATTTCCGCCGTCGCGTAAAGCGATTCGCTCTCACGCAAGATCCTGGCGATACCACGCGCACCCTTGAGCCGATATGCCTCACGAAGCCGGCTCGCGAGCCTGCGGGCCTTCTGCGGGCTTGTCGCATGCTGCGCGGCAAGCTTCAGCCCCAGTCTCCCATAGCGGCGGTAACGCGCCCACTGATCGATCCTCGAGATGGATCCCGGCTGCGGTGCTGGCGGCACGCGGATCCACGGATGCCGAGCGGTAAGCAGTCGTATGGCCTCATTGAGGTTGATTGACGTGTTGGTATTCGTCATCGAACTCCGATGGACGCGGTAGCGGCCGAGGAGTTCAGGGACCTGAATGCCAAACTCGCCATTCTCCGCGAGCTTGAGCCAGAAATCATAGTCTTCCCAGCCGTAGCGCAACTCGAAGTAGCCGTCGTACTGCAGGAGGGCGCTCCGCCGGATCAGCGCCATGGCGTCGATATAGGGAAACTGTGCCAGGGCCGTCGGATCGAAAACGCGGGTCCCACCCACCGACTGCAGCGAGCCGAAGCTTTCCAGAGGCGAATAGGCGAAGGCCGCATCACTCTTATCGAGCGCTTCGACGAGCTTGCGCAGGCAGGACGGGACAATCAGATTGTCGGCATCCAGAAAAAAGAGCAGTTCGGATTCACAGGCGGAAATACCGGTGTTCCGTGTGATCGACAGCCCGCCATTCTCGATGTTGGACAGGACGCGAACAGTCGAGAAGCGATCGGCATTGGCCAGCGCCCACCGTCTCGCGACGCCCAGGGAGTCGTCGGTACTCTTGTCGTTGACGATCACCAGGCCGAGATCCGGCAGGTCCTGTGCCTTTACCGCTTCCAGCGTCTCCTCAATCATGCCTGCGTAATTGTAGAGGGGGATGACAACGCTGGTCTTCGGCCAGGCTTCACCGACGCGGACAACTTCCAGGGTCTCACGGGTGATCATCGTTCAACGAGCCTTTCTCCGTCCGCGATTCGTCGTGCCATCGCCAAGCCGTTCTCGCTGATCCGCTTTAGATCGGCGGCACCGTCCGGAGTCTTCAGAAGGCGCTGCAAAACGTCAGGCATCTCCTCCAGCGCTGCCTCCAGATAGTGCTCACCCTTGACGAGGAAGGGGGGAGCGAAGCTTGGCTCCGTCAGGACCGTGCAACCATTCGCTACGCCGTAAAGGAATAGGCGGTGCCATTCGAAATAGCCGATGTCGTCGCGGTGGATGTTAAGCAGGATCTTCGAGTTGAGCGCCAACTGGGTGAAGTCCCGCCCACCAAGCATATCCGGATTGCCGCGCCTGACTGGCCCTTCGATCTTCGGGCAGTGAAGTGTCAAACGGCCTTCAAAATTGACCCCCGATCGGCGTCCAAAATTGACCCCCTGCGGCGATGGCTGCTTGCCCGGTCCGAGCGGATCGAAGCCGGAGGCGAAGAGGAGATCGGACCGGGCGCGTTCTGTGCTGGAAGGGC
>DASYHX010000020.1:0-3021 GCA_035998065.1 Pseudorhizobium sp. | reverse complement strand
GATGTGGAAGTGCGGTAACGCATGGAGCTAACCAGTCCTAATTGCTCTGTTCGCGCTTAAGAGTCCCACCATCAACGACAATGCTGGAAACAGCTAAGACGCTGATGGCGTGGTTTTAAGCCAGCCCAGATATACGAACATACAAACTCCAAAGCTCTTGTTGTTCACTTTCCCAAGTGAAAGTGAATAGTGCACGGTATCGATTAAAAACCCGCAGTTATGCGCCTGCTTCATTGCTTGGTGACCATAGCGTCTGTGACCCACCCGATCCCATCCCGAACTCGGCCGTGAAACCCGTCTGCGCCGATGGTACTATTGCTCAAGCACTGGAAGAGTAGGGCGTCGCCAGGCATTGAAGCACGCGCATAGCAACGGATCAAAAAACCCATCACAATGTTACAAAATAGGGCGGCCCGCAAAGCCGCCCTTTTTGCGTATCAGGGCCACACAAAACGCCCAGTGTCGCGGGATGGAGCAGCCCGGTAGCTCGTCAGGCTCATAACCTGAAGGTCGTAGGTTCAAATCCTACTCCCGCAACCACATACTAAAAGACCAAACCGTCTCGGAGCATTCCGCGGCGGTTTTTTTATGTCTTTTCTGGCGGATTTGCGCCGTTTCTTGGGGATGCAGCGCCTCCCATCGGATCGCGCCTGATGCCAGGACGTCGATTTGCTTTTGGGGGTGTTTTGGAGGGTAATGCCTGTGCCCAGCAGGAGATACCCCCTATGCCGCTCAAGGAACTCGAGGTTCGCTACGCCAGCCGGCGATCAAAGGATTACAAGCTTGGCGATGGCGGCGGCCTCTATCTGCTTGTTCGTCCGACTGGCTCACGCCTCTGGCGCATGAAATATCGGTTCAACGGCAAGGAGAAGCTGCTCTCGTTCGGGCGCTACCCGGAGGTTACCCTGGCTGAGGCGCGGCTACGCCGCGCTGAGGCCAAGCTCGCCCTTGCGCGGGGCGAGGATCCCGGTCCCAAGGCTCCCTCGCCTGTGACCAGCTTTGAGGCGGCTGCACGGGCCTGGCATGGTAACCGGGCGAGCGGGCTGGAGCCGGGGCATGCAGCACGCATCCTGTCGCGTCTGGAGCGCGACGTGTTCCCGTCGCTCGGGCAGCGCGATCTCAAGGACATCACTGCGGGCGATGTGCTGTCGATGCTGCGGGCGGTTGAGGCACGCGGTGCCCTCGATGTCAGCCGCCGGCTGCGCCAGCATGTAAGCCAGGTCTATCTCTTTGCCATACCGCAGGGCTGGGCCACCCATGATCCTGCTGCCGGGCTTGCTACCCTGCTGCGGCCCAAGCCTCGGGTCCGGCATATGGCCCGGGTTGGGGGAGGGGAGTTGCCTGCCCTTGTTCGGGCGATCGACGCTTATGACGGCGATGAGAATCCCCGGCGGCGTGCGGTCACGCGCGACGCGCTCTTGTTCACGCTGCTGACCTGGGCGCGGACCAATGAAACTCGCTATGCGACATGGGACGAGTTTGAAGGGCTGGACGGCCCTGATCCCATCTGGCGGGTGCCGGCCGAACGGATGAAGATGGGACGTGAGCATATCGTGCCGCTTTCGCGGCAGGCGGTCGGGTTGCTGGAGAGCGTGCGGATTTACAGCCGGGGGCCATATGTCTTTGCCGGCGACAAGCCTGAACTCCCCATATCGCAGAATACGATGATCTATGGCTGCTACCGCATGGGCTATCGCGGCCGTCAGACGGTGCATGGGTTCCGAGGCCTTGCCTCGACCTGGGCCAATGAAGCGGAATGCTATCGGCCAGACTGGATCGAGGTGGCGTTAGCCCATGCCGATCGTGATGATGTGCGTGGGGCCTATAACAGTGCCCTCTACCTTACGCCGCGTCGGCGGATGCTTCAGGCTTGGGCTGATCATATTCTGGGCATGGTCGCGGTGCCGCAAGAGGCGCTGGTCGCGTGATGGAGGGGATGCGGGGATCGGCTCTGCCGTGCCCCGCATAACTGTTCTCAGGCCGGTTCGGCGACCTTCGTCTTGCGCGGGGTGCGGGCCGGCTTTGCGGGGGCAGCGGCTTCCGCGCGCGGCTTGCGGCCGAGGCCGATCTTGTGGGCCAGCTCCTTGCGCTGCGCAGCATAGTTGGGAGCGACCATCGGATAATCCGCAGGCAAGCCCCACTTGGCGCGATAGTCCGCCGGGGTCATCTGATAATGAGTCATCAGGTGACGCTTGAGCATCTTGAGCTTCTTCCCGTCTTCCAGGCAGACAATATGGTCCGGCTTGATCGACGCGCGCACCGAAACCGCAGGCTCTGGCTTCACTTCTTCAGCAACCGCAGGTTCGCTCAGGCTGGCGAGAGCGCCATGCACATTGGCGATCAGGCCAGGAAGATCATTGATCCCAACGCTGTTGTTGCTGACATGGGCAGCGACAATATCGGCGGTAAGCGTGATGAGCGTTTCTTGCGCGGACATTTTTATCCCTTCTTTATGGCGACCAGTTGTTTTTGCTAAATGGCAGAAGGAAGATCGGATTACCAGTGTGCGTTCGATGAACTATTGCTCATGGTCGATCGCTTTTTTTAGAGAATATTTATGCTCGCTCGTCATCCTTGGATGATGCGGCAAAGATCCTCACTCATCATTGGCGCCCTCGTGGTCGGTGCTGCAGGTGGTGTGGTGCTCCGCGACCCAACACCGGCCGCGCAGTCTGAAGGGCCTTCCTGGTCTTTTCGGAACTGCAGCGAGGCGCGTGCGGCAGGCGTAGCGCCGCTCCATCGCGGCCAACCAGGCTATGGCGCGCACTTGGACCGCGATGGCGACGGAATTGCATGCGAGCCTTATACCGGGCGCTAAGCGATCGGACGGTTCACGACCGATAGTGTTGAAGAAGTCGGTGATTGTCAGTCTCTGACGTTGGGGCGAAGTCGGCTCCAGGTGTCACGCTGGAACGATAGGCGGCTGGATCGGGATGAGTTTCGCGAGCTTGCGCAGGTTCTGGGCTGTGGCTGCGAGGTGGAACTCATCTTTTGCGCCATTTGGTCCTCGTAGGCGCAAGC
>DASYHX010000002.1:0-7530 GCA_035998065.1 Pseudorhizobium sp. | reverse complement strand
ACCCGGTACAGTCTTTCCGGCTCAATGACCTGACAGCCCCTGTCGAGCCAGCGCACCAGTCCTTGGTCCAGAAGCTTCCGCAAGGTCTTGTTCGTGTGGACAAGGGATAGCCCCAGCGTGTCAGCCACGTGCTGCTGGGTCAGCGGCAGTTGGTAGCCGGTTCCGTTATCGGCCATTGTCGCCCTGGCGCGCCAGTCAAGAAAGGCGAGAAGGTAGGCTGCTCTCTCCAATGCGCTCCGTCTGCCAATGCTCAGCAGGTGTTCATCGAGCATGGATTCTTCCCGCGACGCAATCCACGTGATGTCGAAAGCGAGAGAAGGATGGTTGCGGAAGAGCGAGGAGAAGCGCTCCCGCTCGAATGTGCAAAGCGTCATTCGGGTCAAGGCTTCAACCGAATGCTGCATTTCAGCCATCACGTTGCCCTGTAGGCCGATCATGTCGCCGGGCAAGACGTAGTTGAGGATTTGGCGTCTTCCGTCTTCCAGAATTTTATATCGGAAACCCCATCCGTTGAGGACGGTATAGAGGGATGGGTTTTGCTCGCCTTCGACGAGGATCAGCAGGCCCGGTTCTGCAGGCATCTCTGCGATCTTGAAACTCGACACGAAAGCCAGTTCCTGTGGGTCGAAGTCGCGGAACACCCGGCGGCGCCGAAGCGGGCAGCGCTCACACGGAACGCGCGGAGGTACGACAGGCTTGAGATTGGCCATGAGACTCACAAGAAGAGAGGGGGGCACCCTCTACCGCAATCGAGTTAGCCTTACTGTGTCTTTTTTAAATGACCAGCATCTTTGAACCGCTACTACGAAATTTTATGGAAAGAGTGCGGATCATTTCCTCAGAACCCAACATCCTGGTCGTAGACCGCGAATATCTGGTTGCAATGGAAGCAGAGCGGGTTCTACTCGATACGTTCGCGTGTCGGATGCGCATTGCTATGCCCCATGAGTTTTCGCACGCAATGGAGCATGACCGCTTCGATCTGCTTATTGTCGACACGAGCGTCGCCGATGATGATGGCTCCCGCATTCTCGCAAATGCTCGGGCAGGGGGTACGAAACTGATCTTCACCACATTGACCAAGGACGCGATGAGGTCGCTTCCACAATTTCAAGGCTTCGCCACGGTGGCGAAGCCTTTTAGTGATGAAGATCTTATCGATGCCGTAAAGGCGGCTCTTTCCGTGCCGGAACCGGAACCGGAGCCGGAGGCTTAGCCGCCGAACGCTCGGGCCGTAATGGCGGCGTGCCCGGCATCGGGGCCGAAATCGCCTTCACCAGAGACGCCCAGTAGCTCCTGCAATCTGCTGCGAGCTCGGCTGACACGGCTTTTGATGGTGCCTACAGCGCAGCCGCATATGGTTGCCGCTTCCTCGTAAGCGAAGCCGGCAGCCCCCACCAGGATGATCGCCTCACGCTGATCATCCGGCAGTTTGTCCAGCGCCTTGCGAAAGTCCTGCAGATCCAGACGGCCGTATTGTTCCGGATGGACTGAAAACCGCTCGCTAAACAGGCCGTCGGTATCTTGTACCTCGCGCCCACGTTTGCGCATCTGGCTATAGAATTCGTTGCGCAGGATGGTGAAGAGCCAGGCCCGCATGTTCGTGCCGGCGGTGAAGCTTGTTTGGTTCGCCCATGCCTTCATGATCGTGTCTTGAACCAGATCGTCGGCTTTGTCGTGACGCCCAGTGAGGGAGACGGCAAAGGCGCGCAAGTTGGGTAAAGACGCGAGAAGGTCGCGCTTGAAGCCGCGATCGTCGGTCTCGGTCATCGTCATTTTACTTTCACCGACTTCGTATTACGTTCGGCTTCGTCCAGCTTTTCGAGAAGGTCCAGAAAACGATCAGGAATACCCTCCTCCTGCACCGCGTCGTAGAATTCGCGGAGCTTTCGGGAAATCGACGCGTTTGGCGGCATCGATCCAGGTTTTATCTCATTGTGCGAAATGGTCATATCCTGCTTGTTTCTGGTTTCGTCACTCATCACGCGGGCAGCCTATTACGATATCGTCACGACAAAATGCGCGACCAGAAAAATAGTTCCACCTCTTGCGGAACTTTTTTTCGTGCCCCACGTTCATCCCCAGTAATTGCCCAGACGGGCGTCAGGGGAGAAATCTGAATGTCACTGACCACGCGTGTTGCGTCTCACCTTCCATACTTGCGCCGTTATGCTCGAGCAGTCACCGGTTCCCAAACTTCCGGGGATGCCTATGTTGCGGCTGTCCTGGAAGCGCTGATTGCAGATGTTTCAATCTTTCCCGAAACATCCAAGGACCGGGTCTCGCTTTACAAACTCTTCGTCGCGATCTTTGGTTCCACCTCCATCGAGATACGTCCAATCGAGTCCCCGTTCGCCTGGGAGCAACGCGCGGCCGCCAACCTGTCAGCGCTGCCTTCGATGGCTCGCCACGCCTTTCTGCTCGTCTCCGTGGAGGGTTTTACGTTAGAGGAGGCGGCGGAAGTCCTGGATGTCAGCCTTGAGAAGGCGACGCAGCTCCTAGACGAGGCTTCCAGGGAGATCTCGCGTCAGGTCGCGACGGACATTATGATCATCGAGGACGAGCCTCTGATCGCGCTCGATATCGAGCAGATGGTTCAGGAGCTCGGACATCGTGTCACCGGAATCGCGCGGACGCATAAGGAGGCAGTTTCGCTCTTCCAGAGCACGAACCCGAAAATGGTGCTGGCCGATATCCAACTGGCAGATGGAAGCTCGGGAATCGACGCCGTCAACGAAATCCTGAATTCGTCGACGGTCCCCGTCATCTTCATCACAGCCTTCCCTGAGCGTCTTCTCACGGGTGAGCGTCCGGAGCCGGCGTTCCTTGTGACGAAGCCCTTCAATCCCGACATGGTCAAGGCCCTGATAAGCCAAGCCTTGTTCTTCAACGAAAGCGTCAAGGTCGCCGCCTGACGGTTTAGATCGCAGAGCAAGCGGGGGAGGCCACGGTTCTGTGGTGGTCCCCGCGCCAGAGACAAGCTTGGCTATTTCCCTGCTGCTCCGATCACTTACCTTTAACAGGCACGAGATCGTGACGGCGGGATGTTCTCCCTCGCGTTCTCCGGCCGATGTCTGACATTAGCCGGTTGTTGGAGCGCCTGCGACTCTCTATAAGAGGTGCAGCCACGTCAGGGATCTCTCGGCGTTACTCGGTTGTTTTCCTTGCAAACGGAACGGAGTGAACACATTGGTGCATCCGCTGACATGGCAGCACGCTGGTCAGAGCGATGACAAGTTGCGTGAGTTCTTTATGCCGGCGCTGGTGGACCTTGGCGCCAGCATCATCATCCAGAATGTGCAACACCAGTATCTGTTCGTCACCAATCTTCCAGAAGTCTGGGCCAAGAACCTCCTGGGCACGCCGTCCGACGATCTGATCTTCGGACCCGATGTCGCTTCCAGTCTTGCGGCCTTGAAGGCTGAGATCCTGTTGCCGGGGCAAAAGGCTCAACTGGAGGTCATGGTCGGGGCCGAACAGTTCTATGAGTTTCGCATACAAGCGATAGAATTTGCAGAAGGCGGGCTCCACTTGGTGACGACGATCCTCGACCGGTCCGAGGAGCGACACAGGGAGCGGTTGTTGCGTGCCCTTTTGAGGGAGGTCAGCCACCGCTCGAAGAACCTGCTGGCGATTATTCAGAGCATTGCCCTACAGACGGCCCGCTACTCGGGCTCTTTGGACCTTTTCCTTCACAAGTTCCGTGGTCGGCTGTACTCGCTGTCGCAATCGCAGGATCTCATTACAGACTCAAGTTGGCGCGGTGCCTATTTCTTCGAGCTGGTGCAGCAGCAGACGGAGAAGTACCTGCCTGAGAATCGTGAGCTTGTGAAGGTGAGTGGCGACAACCTGCTCTTGAGCCCTAATGCCTCATTACATCTCGGTCTTGCGCTTCACGAACTCATCGTGAATGCGGTCAGCCATGGGTCTTTGCTGAGGAGTGGGTTGCCGGTGGAGGTTTCCTGTGTCCGCAAGCATGCCAACGGGCATGACATGGTGGAGATGGTCTGGCATGAGCCGCTTCAGGAGGCGGCGAAGCCGGTCAATGACACGGAGCAGTTACAATCCCACTTTGGCAGCACCGTGCTCGAGAGGGTCGTGCCGGCATCCGTCAATGGGAAGGCGCAGTACGTGATCTCGCAAGACAGGATCGCCTACCATCTCGCGTTCCCCCTTGAGACAGCTTCGGACTGAAGCCCGGGGGCTGCCAGTCATTCGTTACCGCCAAACGCAGAATTGGCCCGGTTCCTTGCGAAACCGAGCCAACTCATCTCTTCGAGGGGGACTGAAGAGTGACGCCTGGAAGCTTTGTAGGGCGGGGGACGGGGGGTGCTTCCAGACGCTGACATAACGGCGGTCATCCACCTTCGTTCCCAAGAAAATGCATGGATTCCAAAAAAAAGATCATACGGGCAACAAAGCGGGCGCTCCGGCGCAGAACTATCGCTTCAGCGTCCGCGGATCCAGCGCATCTCGGATGGCATCGCCCATGTAGTTGACGCTGAGAACAGTCAGGGAAATCGCCAGTCCCGGCCAGAGGACCCGCGACGGTGTCAGTTGCAGGAAGTTTGCGCCATCGTAGAGCAAACGCCCCCAGGTGGGGAAGTCGGAGGGAAAGCCGAGACCCAGGAAGCTCAACGCAGATTCGGTGATGATCGCTGCGGCAATGCCCAAGGTCGCCGAAACCATGATCGAACTTAGAACATTCGGCAGGATGTGGCGGATGATGATCCGGTGTTCGCGCATGCCGCTGCTCTTGGCCGCGACGATGAATTCCTGACTCTTTACCGCCAGCACATCGCCCCGCACGATGCGTGCCGTATGCATCCAACTGGTAATGCCGATAACAAACACGATCAGGATGAAGATGCCAGTTTCGGGGCCGAACGCCGAGCGGAGGGTGTCGCGAAACAGCATGAGGATCACGAGCAGTAGTGGCAACAGCGGCAAGGCGAGGAAGAGGTCTGTCAGCCGCATCAGCGGGCCGTCGGCCCGGCGGAAATAGCCCGACAAGACTCCGACCAGCGTCCCGAGGAAGAGCGCCAGCAGCATCGCTGCGAAGCCGACCGCAAGCGAGATGCGGCCGCCGGCGAGCACCTGGGCCAGCATGTCCTTGCCCAGATTGTCGGTGCCAAACGGATGAGCGAAAGACGGCCCCTGGTTCTTGTCGCGGATGTTGATGGCATTCGGCGCGACGGTGTGGATATAGGGGCCGACATAAACGGCGAGCACGATGAAGATGAAGACCGCGAGCCCGGCAACGCCCCCCTTGTGAGCGCGGAACTGGCGCCACATCTCCCTCATCGGCGTGCGGACCGGCGTCTCGTCCCTGACCGTCGGTGCGGCTTGCAAAGTGGTGTCAGTCATACCGGATCCTCGGGTCAAGGATGCCGTAGAGAACATCGGCAATCAGGTTGAAGAGGACGATCAGCACGGCAAAGATGAAGGTCAGTGTCTGAACGAGCGGAATATCTGCGCCCTGGATGGCTGTTATCAGAAGCTGGCCGAGGCCGTTCACCCGGAAGATCTGCTCGGTGATGATCGCGCCTGAGAAGATGGTCGGCACGCCGAGCGCGATCACCGTGACCACCGGGATCAGGCTGTTGCGCAGCACGTGGACGAGCAGGACCGCCTTTTCCTTCACGCCCTTGGCCCGGGCCGTCCGGACATAGTCCTGATGCAGATTGTCCAGCATGGAGGCCCGTACGAAGCGGGCGATTTGGGACGCGTTATAAAGCGCCAGAACCGCAACGGGCAGGGCCATTTGCCTCACCTGCGCGACGAAACTCTGGAAGTCTGTGACCCTCAGATTGGTGTCGTAGACGGAGGGAAACCACTGCAGGTAGGAGGAGAAGATGACGATCAGCAGAACGCCGGTGAAGAAGGTTGGGACGGAGTAGCCGACCATGGAGACGAAGGTGCCGATCTGGTCGAAGATCGAGTACTGCTTATAGGCGGAGATGACGCCGATCGGTATGGCGATCAGGATGCCGAAGATGTAGGCGAGACCGACGACCCAGAGGGTCTGGGGCAGGCGCTGGACGATCAGATCAACCACCGGACTGCGGGTTGCCCAAGACAGGACGCGCATGCGGTCACCGTCGCCGAACTGCCAGCCGGTCAGGCTCTCCAAGATGTTGAGCGGCTCGTTGATGAAGAACTGCTGCAGCCACTTTAGGTAGCGGATGAGGAATGGCTGATCGAGGCCGAGCGATGCGCGGATCTGCTCGCGAACTTCCGGCGGAATGGTCAGGGGAAGGTCCCCGGTCGGATCGCTTGGCGCAAGATCGAGCAACGCGAAGATGACGAAGCTGATCACCAGCAGCGTCGGGATTGCAAAAAGCAATCGCCGCAGAGTGTATGTGAACATGGGAATTCCCCGGACTGCAGCGCCGCAGAGGCTTTCCGGTCTTCGGTGCTGCAGGTGTCTGAAACTACGACCACCGCCAAAGTGTCGGGCGATGTGCCAGGGCGGTGAAGAGATGCCGAACCCAGACTCACCTGGGTTCGGCAGTCACCTCACTTCTTGCGGTGCCAGTCCGCAATGTTCCAGACCTGCGAGTCCCACGAGTTCATCTTGATGCCGTCGAGAGACAGGGCAAAGGATGACTGATCGCCGCGATGGACGAGCGGGATGTGAGCCCCTTCTTCCGTCAGCATGTCGTTGAGCTGTTTTGAAAGCTCAGCGCGCTTGTCAAGATCGGCGGTCTTGGAGAGTTCACCAACCAGCTTGTCGTACTCCGGGTTGCAGTAGCGCGGGATGTTCTGGCCCTGCCAGCCGTTGGCCGGGCTCGGCATTTTGTCGCACAGCCATTCCGCCAGATATTTCTCGGGGTCCGTGCCGTCGAAGTTGTTGGTGTACATTTCGACGTCGGCATAGAACTTCTGGAAGGTGTCGGGGCTTGCCGGGTCGCCGCCGAAGAAGACGGATGCGCTTGCATTGCGCAACTCCGCGTCGACGCCGATCTCCGCCCACATCGCCTTCACCAGTTCCTGGGTCGCCTGACGAACTGAGTTGGTGGAGGTCGCGTAAAGATAGGACAGGCGCACACCGTCCTTCTGGCGGATACCATCTGGACCTGGCATCCAGCCCGCTTCGTCGAGCAGCTTGTTTGCGGCCTCAATGTCCTGCGTCAGGCACCATTCGTCGTTCTTGGTCGAAGCGACGTTTTCCGGAGCCGGAACGATGTTGCAGGTCGGCTTGCCGGACTGGCCGTAGCCGGCTTCGACGATGATGTCGCGATCGATGGCAAGCGAAAGTGCACGACGGACGGCCGGATCGCTGAGCGACGGGTGAGGCCCGGCTTCGGTCGTCGAGCGCTTGTCGCCGAGTGACGGATCCGGGTTCGTGAAGTTCAGGTTGATACGCTCGACCTGCGTGCCGAAGGAGATTTCCAGCCGGCCCTTCCCAGCAGCCAGCATGGTTTCCAGCACTTCCGGCTCCACCTGGGCATTCCAGGCATAGTCGTATTCGCCGGTCTCAAGCACGGCACGTGCGGCCGATGCGGCGTCGCCGCCACCCTTCAGGGT
>DASYHX010000618.1:0-8807 GCA_035998065.1 Pseudorhizobium sp. | reverse complement strand
GCCTTGCTCGGCAAGCCCGGCCCGATCAAGCGGGCCGGGCTTGCCATTTCAGCGGCACTCGCCGTATTTTTGCCACAGCCCAACAGCCGAGCCGAGGGAGACGACTGCGCCGATGAACCAAGCCTCTCCCGCACCAAGATTGCGTCTTTCGCTGACCTGGCTGGGCCTGATGCCTTTCGGCGTCTTCATCCTGCTGTTTCTTATACTGCCGACCATGCATATCGTGATCGGCGCCTTCCAGACCCGCGACGGTTCCTTCACGCTGCAGAACATCATCGACCTCAACAGCGGCACGATTCCATCGAGCTACTGGATCTCGATTAAAATTTCGGCGACCTCGGCAGCACTTGGCTGCCTGATCGGCTTCGGCATGGCGGCAGCGGTTACCTTCGGCGCAGTACCGGGCTGGATCAAGTCGCCGTTGATGACCTTCTCAGGAGTCGCTTCCAACTTCGCCGGCGTCCCCCTTGCCTTTGCCTTTTTGGCGACCTTCGGTCCGGTGGGGCTCGTCACTGTCATGCTCCGCCAGAACTTCGGCATCGTCTTGCAGCGCGACCTCGGCTTCAACATCCTGAGCTTCTGGGGTCTGACGATCACCTATCTGTTCTTCCAGATCCCCCTGATGATCCTCATCATCACGCCGGCACTTGAGGGGCTGCGTCGGGAATGGCGGGAGGCAGCCGAGGTTCTTGGTGCAACTGGCCTGCAGTATTGGCGCATGGTCGCCCTGCCGATCCTCTTTCCGGCGCTGCTCGGTACTTTTGCGCTGCTCTTTGCGAACGCCTTTGGCGCCGTGGCCACCGCGATCGCTTTGACCGGCTCGAGCCTCAACATCGTGCCTATTCAGCTCTTCGCTCAGATCCGCGGGGATGTGCTCGGCAACCCGCATCTGGGGTACGCCATGGCGTTTGGCATGATCGTCGTGACGGCGATCGCGAACGTCATCTACATCTGGCTGCGCATTCGCGCCGAAAGGTGGCTGAAATGAGCGTCTGGACCCGTATTATCGGCTGGGCCATCCTGATCTTCGGCCTACTCTACTTTTTCGTGCCGCTCAGTGGCCTCTTTGAGTTTTCTCTCAAGGCTCGCCGGGGCGTCTACTCCTTCGATGCCTACCGGGAGGTGTTCGCCGACCCGCAATTCCAGGCGACCTTCAGCTATTCCGTGATGATGGCGCTGGTGACAATCGTGATCGGCATCCTGATTGTCGTCCCGACCGCATTTTGGGTGCGGCTTAAGATGCCGTGGGCGCGGCCGTACGTTGAGTTCCTGACGTTGCTGCCGCTTGTCATCCCGGCCATTGTTGTGGTCTTCGGCTATATCCGCCTCTACAATACGTCGAGCTGGCTGCCGCTGACCGGTTCCATCTCCGGCACCAACGCACTCCTCGCCTTCGGCTATACCGTCCTTGCTCTGCCCTACATGTATCGTGCAGTCGATACGGGGCTGCGAACCATCGACGTCGCCACTCTGACGGAAGCGGCTCAGATCCTGGGTGCCGGATGGTTCACCATCCTCCGCCGGGTTATCCTGCCCAACGTAGTTCCGGCGGTGCTTTCCGGCGCCTTCCTCACCTTTGCCATCGTAATCGGCGAGTTCACGCTGGCGGCCCTGCTCGACCGTCCTGCTTTCGGCCCATATCTCCAACGGATCGGTGCCAACAAGGCCTATGAGCCCTTCGCTCTCTCCGTCATTGCCTTTACCATCACCTGGGCCTGTCTCGCCCTCATTCAGTTCGTTTCCCGCTTCAGCAAGGCCGCACCGGCGCGCCACTAGGATTCCCATTCATGTCGTTCCTGGTCCTCGACAACCTCCAAAAAAGCTTCGGCGCCATTCAGGTGGTGAAGAACTTCAACATGGCGATCGAGAAAGGCGAGTTCGTCTCCTTCCTCGGCCCCTCCGGCTGCGGCAAGACGACCGTACTGCGCATGATCGCCGGCTTCGAGACGCCGAGCGGCGGCACGATCAGCATCGACGGGAGGGACCAGAGCCGCCTGAAGACCAACCAGCGCAACATCGGCATGGTGTTCCAGGCTTACGCATTGTTCCCGAACATGAACGTTTTCGACAATGTCGCCTTCGGCCTCAAGGTCGCCGGGACGCCGCGGGCTGCGATCGAGGCGCGTGTGAAGGAAATGCTGGCGCTCATCCGCTTGGAGCATCTGGCGGACCGCTACCCTTACCAGATGTCTGGCGGCCAGCAGCAGCGCGTGGCGTTGGCGCGTGCGCTTGCTCCAAAGCCGCAGCTCTTGCTGCTCGACGAGCCCCTTTCCGCACTGGACGCCAAGATCCGCATCTCGCTGCGGGAGGAAATTCGCCAGATCCAGCGCCAGCTCGGCATCACCACCGTCTTCGTCACGCATGACCAGGAAGAGGCTCTTTCGATTTCCGACCGCATCGTCGTGATGAACGCAGGCCGCGCCGACCAAATCGGCACGCCATCGGAAATCTACAACCGCCCTGCCACCCGCTTCGTTGCGTCGTTCGTGGGAACGCTGAACATGCTGGACGCCACAGTGGTGGATCCGGCCGAGCACACGGTCCGCGTGGGCAATCAGGTGATCACGCTCAAGGAAACCCTCGTCGGCAAAACGGCAGGCGAACCTATCGTCCTGGCGCTGCGTCCCGAGGCGGGCTCGCTCCAAGGTTCCGGCGATACAACGCTCAAAGGAGATGTGCTGTCGTCAAGCTTCCTCGGCTCAGTGATCCGAACCAAGATTTCGGTGGCCGGCAATCCCGTATCCTTCGATACGTTCAACGCACCCGATCTCACCATGCCGAGACCGGGCGAGACCGTTGACCTTCGATTCTCCTCGGGCGACCTGCTCGTCGTCAGAGATTAGCACGGTGACGCCAGGCGTCTACGCCGCCTCGTCCTCCGCGCTGCCCGGATTCACCGGCACGTAATTCAGCACCGGTCCCAGCCAGCGCTCGATCTCGTCAACCGGCATGCCCTTGCGCGCAGCATAATCCTGCACCTGGTCGCGTTCCACCTTGGCGACGCCGAAGTAATAGGAGTCGGGATGGCCGATATAGAGGCCGGCAACTGAGGAGCCCGGCCACATGGCGAAACTCTCGGTCAGCTTGACGCCTGTTGCCGTCTCCGCGTCGAGGAGCCGGAAGAGCGTTTCCTTCTCCGTATGATCCGGCTGTGCCGGATAACCGGGTGCCGGACGGATGCCGGCATATTCTTCCGTAATGAGCTGGTCAGTCGACAGATCCTCGCCCGCTGCGTAACCCCAGAACTCCCTGCGGACCCGTTCGTGCATCCGCTCCGCAAAAGCCTCCGCAAAGCGGTCGGCCAGCGCCTTGACCAGGATGGAGGAATAATCGTCGTTGGCGCGCTCGAAGCGCTCCGCAATCGAGATTTCCTCGATGCCGGCGGTGACGACGAAGCCGCCGACATAGTCTGGCTTGCCACTGTCCAAGGGCGCGACAAAATCCGACAGGGCCACGTTTGGACGCCCGTCGCGCTTGGACAACTGCTGGCGCAGCGTAAAGAAGGTCGCCAGTTCGGCAGCACGGTTGTCATCTTCGAACAGGCGAATATCGTCTCCGACGGCATTCGCGGGCCAGAAACCGATCACCGCGCGCGGGCGAAACCACTTCTCCTTGATAATCTTCTCGACCATCGCTTGCGCATCCGCATAGAGCTGCCGCGCTGCCTCACCCTGCGCCTCGTCCTCTAGGATGGCGGGGAAGCGCCCCTTCAGTTCCCAGGTCTGAAAGAACGGTGTCCAGTCGATGTATCTCGCCAGTTCCTCCAGATCATAATCGTCGAACACCTTTGTCCCTTTGAACGTCGGCGTAACGGGCTGGAAAGCTTGCCAGTCGACCTTATGCGCGTTGTCACGGGCACGCGAAAGTGGCAGACGTTTCTTTTCCGCCTCACTGCGGGCGTGGGCGGCGGCCACCTTGGCATATTCGCCACGAATAGTATCCACGTAGCCCGCCTTTGCGTCCTCCGAAAGAAGAGACGACACGACGCCCACAGCACGGCTGGCGTCGGTGACGTAGATCGCCTGCCCCTTCTCATAGCGCGGATGGATCTTCACGGCCGTATGGACGCGGCTCGTGGTTGCGCCACCGATCAGCAGCGGAATGTCGAAGCCTTGGCGCTCCATCTCGGAAGCGACATGCGCCATCTCGTCGAGCGATGGGGTAATCAGGCCGGACAGGCCGATGATGTCCACATCCTGTTCCTTAGCCACTTCAAGGATCTTCGTCGCCGGCACCATCACGCCGAGATCGATGATCTCGTAATTGTTGCAGGCAAGCACGACGCCGACGATGTTCTTGCCGATGTCGTGTACGTCGCCTTTCACCGTAGCCATCAAGACCTTGCCCGCAGCCTGGCGACCCTCGCCGCCACTCAGGCGCTTCTCCTCCTCCATATAAGGAAGAAGGACGGCGACTGCCTGCTTCATCACGCGCGCCGACTTCACAACTTGCGGCAGGAACATCTTGCCCGACCCGAACAGATCACCGACGACATTCATCCCTGCCATCAGCGGGCCTTCGATCACATGCAGCGGACGTTCCGCCTGCAGGCGCGCCTCTTCGGTATCGGCATCGATGAACTCGGTGATGCCGTTGACCAGCGCATGCTCCAGCCGCTTCTCAACCGGCCATTCGCGCCATGCGAGGTCCTGTACCCGCGCTTCCTTGCCGCTGGCACCACGATAACGCTCGGCGATCTCCAGCAGACGTTCGGTGGAATCGGTGCGGCGATTGAGGACAACATCCTCACAGGCCTCGCGAAGCTCCGCATCTATGGACTCGTAGACTGCCAGCTGGCCGGCATTGACGATGCCCATGTCCATGCCCGCCTGGATGGCGTGGTAGAGGAAGACGGCGTGCATCGCCTCGCGCACCGGCTCATTGCCGCGGAAGGAGAAGGACAGGTTGGAGACGCCGCCTGAGATATGCACGAGCGGCATGCGCTCGCGAATAGTGCGCGTCGCTTCGATGAAGTCCACGCCGTAATTGTTGTGCTCTTCGATCCCGGTCGCGACGGCAAAGATGTTGGGGTCGAAGATGATGTCTTCCGGCGGGAAGTTGACCTTCTCCGTCAGGAGCTTGTAGGCGCGCTCGCAGATCTCGACCTTGCGATCGTAGCTGTCCGCTTGGCCCTGTTCGTCAAAAGCCATGATGACGACGGCGGCCCCGTAATTATGTAAGAGCCGCGCCTGCTCCAGGAACTTCTCCTCGCCCTCCTTGAGCGATATGGAGTTTACGACCGCCTTGCCCTGTACGCATTTCAGGCCCGCCTCGATGATCTCGAACTTGGAGGAGTCGATCATCACCGGCACCTTGGCGATATCCGGCTCTGCTGCCACGAGGTTCAGGAACTCGACCATGGCGCGGCCGGATTCGATCAGACCCTCGTCCATGTTGATGTCGATGATCTGGGCGCCATTCTCCACCTGGTCGCGCGCGACCACAAGTGCAGCGGCATAGTCACCAGCGGTGATCAGCTTGCGGAACTTGGCGGAGCCCGTGACATTCGTCCGCTCGCCGACGTTAACGAAGGGGATGTCCTTCGTGAGCACGAAAGGCTCCAGCCCCGCGAGCGACATCAGTGGCTTGTGCTCCGACACTTGCCGAGGTGCGTGCTCGGCAACGGCTTCCGCAATGGCCCGAATATGCTCGGGGGTGGAGCCGCAGCAGCCGCCGATGACGTTGATCAGGCCCTCGCGGGCGAACTCCGCAACCTGACGCGCCATGTCAGCCGGGCTTTCGTCATACTGGCCGAACTCATTGGGGAGGCCTGCATTCGGATAGGCGCAGATGAAGGTATCCGCAACGCCAGAGAGCTCCTGCAGGTGCGGCAGCATCGCATCGGCGCCGAGCGCGCAATTGAGCCCGATGGTGAACGGGTTGGCGTGACGCACCGAATACCAGAAGGCGGAGGGCGTCTGGCCGGACAGGGTGCGTCCTGACAGATCGGTGATCGTGCCGGAGATCATCACCGGCAGACGGATTCCCTTCTCGGCGAAGCGCTCTTCGCAGGCAAAGATCGCCGCCTTTGCATTCAGCGTATCGAAGATGGTCTCGATCAGGATGATATCGGCGCCGCCATCAATCAAGCCGTCAATCTGCTCGGCATAGGCCAGCCGCAGATCATCGAATGTCACCGCCCGGTAACCGGGGTTGTTGACGTCGGGCGAGATGGAGGCAGTTCGATTGGTCGGGCCGAGAGCACCGGCCACAAAACGGCGCTTGCCGTCCTCCTTCTCCGCCCTCAGTGCCGCGCGGCGCGCAAGCCGGGCGCCGTCGCGATTGAGGTCGTAGACGGCGTTCTCCATCTGGTAGTCGGCCTGAGCAATGCGGGTCGAGGAGAAGGTGTTGGTTTCAAGGATGTCCGCACCTGCCATCGCGTAGCGGTAATGGATGTCCTCGATCGCCTGTGGCTGGCTCAGGATGAGTAGGTCGTTGTTACCCTGCTGATGGCAGGCACAGCCGGCGAAACGGTCACCGCGGAAATGATCCTCGTCAAAGCCGAGCCCTTGGATCTGGGTTCCCATGGCGCCATCGATGATCAGGATCCGCTCGCGAGCAGCCTTCTGCAGCGCGGCGAGCACTTCGGTTCCGTCGCGTGGCGCAGCCTCCGGGCCAAACAGCTCGTCGAACATAGACATCTCCCTTTCCGATTTGCGCCATAAGCGCATAAACATATCTTTATGTCAAACAATAAGCGGACGGTGCGGTGCCAACAAACGCCATGACAGGATCGCGCTGCCACGCTATAGGCCCAAGGCTAAATCATTGACTTCCGGAGGAGTTTCATGAGCGAGCAGGGTACGATGCCACGGACGTGGGCCAAGCGGGACTACCACCGGCAATGGCTGGTTCGCCAGGCCGACGGCCTGATGGACTTCTTCCAGTACCGCGCGCTCAATCCGGAGGGCGGATTCTTCGACCTGGACGACGAGGGCTCTCCTCTCGTGAGGGACAACCCCGTGCGCGGCATCCACGCGTCAGCGCGTATGGTTCATTGCTTCTCGATCGCCTATTTGCTCGGGCGCCCCGGGGCCGGAGAAGTCATCGATCATGGGATGCAATACCTGTGGAACGGGCATCGCGACCAGGACAACGGGGGCTATGTCTGGTCCGTGAACGACGACGGCGCTGTCGACGCCACCAAGCAGGGCTACGGCCATGCCTTCGTGCTGCTCGCCGCCTCCTCCGCCAAGGTCGTCGGCCACCCGCTGGCGGACGCAATGCTTGCAGACATCACAGAGGTGATGCAGGACCGCTTTTGGGAAGAGCGACATGGCGCAATCGCGGAGGAGTTCGAGCGCGACTGGTCGCCGATCGAAGGCGGGACCTATCGCGGCCAAAACTCCAACATGCATCTGACGGAGGCGCTGATGGCCGCCTTCGAAGTCACCCGCGAGAGACATTATCTCGAGAAGGCGGAAAGCATCGCCGATCTTGTCATCCGCCGCTGCGCGGGAAGCGTCGGCTTCCGCGTCGCCGAGCACTTCAATACCGATTGGCAGATCGACCGTGACTACTACCATTCCAACGAGATGTTCCGTCCTGCAGGCACCACACCTGGCCATTGGCTCGAATGGTCGCGCCTCCTCCTGCAGCTGTGGTCGCTTGGCGACAAGCAGCATGCCTGGATGCCGGACGCGGCGAAGGCGCTCTTCGTCCAGGCGATGTCACTGGGGTGGGACAAACACAGCGGCGGCTTCTTCTACACGCTCGATTGGGACGACAAGCCCGCGAAGACGCACAAGCTGTGGTGGCCGATGTGCGAGGCCGCGGGTGCCGCGCACTTCCTCAACGAGCACCTGCCGGCGGACGATTTCTACGAAGACAGCTACCGGCTGATCTGGAGCACCATCGCCAACCGCTTCATCGACCACCGGAATGGCGGGTGGCATGAAGAACTGACGGACGACATGGTGCCGGCCCACACCCTCTTCCCTGGCAAGGGCGACATCTACCATGCACTGCAGGCCTGCCTCATTCCGCTCTTCCCGGCGACCGGCAGTCTGACGCGCGTTGTGCAAGAGGCTGACGGCAAGCTGTGACCTCCGTCGGCGGCGAACACGAGAGACGGGGTTCCCAAGCGGGAACTTCCGGTTGCCGGACCAGTTGTCAGCTGACAATCCTGTAACAGCGTCCAAGTAATGATGGAAACCCTCTCCTCCGAGTTCTCCAACACGTCGCCGGTCAGCATGGAAGTCCTCTTCCTGCGGATCTTCGGAGCGCTCATCCTCTGCGGGATCATCGGCCTTGAGCGCGAGATCCGCAAGAATACCGCCGGCATTCGCACGAACATGCTCATCGGCCTTGCCGCCAGCGTCTTTGCGCTGGTGACCCTTCAGATGCTCAAGACCTTCGGCGACGCAGACACTACCCGCATGGATCCGGTGCGCCTTGTGGAAGCCGTCACATCCGGCGTGGCCTTTCTCGCCGCCGGCGTTATCGTCTATACGCGCGGCGACGTGCGGGGACTGACCACCGGCGCCAGCATGTGGCTGTCGGCCGCGATAGGACTGACCGTTGGCATCGGCATGTGGTCGGTTGCATTCGTTGCAACAGTCACTGGCATTCTGGTGCTTTGGCTGCTGCGCAAAGCAGAGCACGCAGCCGGGATCAAAGGCGATGGCGATCCCTAGCCGCGCGGCGTGACCAGCGACTTGATCCGTGTTGCCAGCAGATCGTAGTCGTAGGGCTTGGTGATCAGTGCCGTCTTTTCCAGCACTTCCGATCCCGGCACGGCCCGGTCTCCGGTGGCGAAGATGACGGGTAGTTGCGGCAGCGTTTCGCGCAATTTCAGGATGAGGTCG
>DASYHX010000245.1:0-3953 GCA_035998065.1 Pseudorhizobium sp. | reverse complement strand
GGTATCCGGACCATCACCGAAGACGATCGCGTTGTGTCCACCGTCCCTGGCATCAATGGTGAGCCCTTTGACGGAGCCGAGGCGCAGCGCGTGGTGAACAATGGCATGTCCGGATTCATGGATCGCAAGGCGCCAGCGGACGTCGGGGGATAGAGGCGGCCGGTGACCGCGGATGCCGGCTTCGAGATCCTGATATGAGAGAGGCCGCTTCTCGCGTCGTGCCTTCAGTCTCGCCTCACGCACCACACGTTCGATATCGGCGCCGGTGAGACCCATTGCTCGCGTTGCCAGCCGCAGCAAAGCATGCGCCGCCGCATCGTCCTGCTTGGATAAACAGTCCTGTCCTCGCCCGCTCCTCGGCGTGCTTCCGCTGCGGCACGCCAGCCATCCCTGCTCAATTGTCGTCCTGATCACGATGCGGCTCCTTCCTGTCCACCGGTCGTGATCATCTCGAGATCGGCGCCCAGGTGATGCGCGAGAATACCAGCGAGAGCCGGAATGTCAGGCTTCGGGATCTCGATATGCGTCTCCAGACGCCCGGATCTCCGGATCGCCTCATCGATCTCATGCGGTCGGTTAGTGGCGCCGACGACAATGACGCCCTCGCTCTTCACCGCGCCGTCGAGCAGCTCCAGCAGCTTGTTGACGCACGCATTCCAGTAGTCGGCATACTCCCGCGACGCCGACACGCGCGTTCCAATGCCGTCGATCTCGTCGACGAAGAGAATGCACGGCGCCTGTGATCGCGCCTCAGCAAAGGTGTTCGCCATTCGGTCGAGCACCGCGTGTAGGTATTCGCCTTGCAGCCATGTGGAAACGGAGGTGACGACCAGCGGGATCTTCAGGCTGTTGCACAGCGCCCGTGCAAAGGTCGTCTTGCCCGTTCCTGGAGGGCCGGAAAGCAGGAGCTTGGTGCTCATGTCGGACCACGACAGATCACCGCTCAGGTGGTCAGCGAGATCCGCCTTCAGTCCCAGCGCCCAATCCTTCGCGACGCCGTAGCCTGACAAGGACTCGACGATGAGCGGCGGTCTCCCGGCGTCGTCGATGGGCTGCGGCTGGATAACCTCTGCACCGGTTGGCTTGCTTTCCGATGTGCTCTTCTTGCCAGCTCTGGAAGCGTTCTCTGCCTTTGCCTCCTCGGCCTCAGCTCTCTTGCGATGTCTCTCGCTCGAGCTCTGCGTAATCCGTCGTCGCTGGAAGGCTCCGTCATCCGTGCCATCGCCTTCTGCCTCTTCCTGACAATTGCGGTCTGCGAGGCCGGTCAGCGCCTCGATGCTGAGGTGCAAGGGCCGTTCCGGCCGAATGGCGATGGCGAGGTCGTCCAGCGTCAGCGCCGCCGCGTCGATCTTGCGGATGAGGATCTCGTGACCGGACGCCGGTTCATGGCCGTAGACGGCTTCGAACAGATCGAGGAGCAATGCTGTGTCGATGCCGCCGCCCGTGAGCCTGACGTCGCAGGTGAGGTCGATCTGGTCGGGGATCTCCCGAATTGACTCGGAGACGGCAAGAACGGGAGATCCATGTGTCAGAGCCCGCAACAATTGCCGCCGCATGGTCTGCCGGTTGAGACGTAGATCGTCGCCTACCAGGACGTGGACGAAGACGCGCTTGGCCTCGCCTTCACCCCACGCCCACAGCGCTTCATCGAAAGCAAAGTCCGCGGACATCCCAACGTAAGGGCCGAAGGGCGCCAGTGGCGTCTTCTCAACAAGCGCAAGCAACGCCCTTTCAAAGCCTTCGACCCGAACCTGGATTGAGATGACAGGTGACGGCCGACGCAGAAGCCGTACGAGGTCACGAAGTGCGACGCCTGACTCGTGCATTGCAGCAGCGAGCAGAAGCACGGTTGCGACTGCCTTAACGTTGGAGGCCTCCCCTGCTTCGCCAACGACGCGAGCGGCATGGGCTGCAGCGGCGCTACCAACCTTCGGGTTGGGGCCGAGGCGCCGGAAGTGGTCGGGCAAGATGGGGACGGGCGTCGATGGATCTGTAACTCCTGCCTTCGGCTGCTCCGGCTCGATCAGGAATGCTGCCAGTTTCTCACGCACCCAGATCCGGTCCCGTACCGCATCGCCAGAGAGGTGCGCGGTATCGAAGGCCGGCAGGTAGCGGCCCACGATGTGCCGGTCGACCTGGACGACCGTCATTGTGAGCAGCCCATTGCGGACCGCGAAACGCCGAACTTCGCGGCAGCTCATGTGCCGCAGGCGCCGGACGAGAAAAGTAGACAGCCGATCCATCAAAGCACCTCGCTGGGGAAGGCAGCGGAAATGATTTCCGCGGTGACGCCCCCGTCGGGGGATCGACGTCGCATCAGTCCGAAAGCCTCTGAGGGCGGGTTCATCCTGCCGCTGATCCAGTTACGGACCAGGTGGCAGGTGGGATCCCCATGATCGGCAAGTGCATCAAGCCGTGCCATCACGGGCGCCGGAATGGACCGGCTGTCGTTGCTGCCCTGGCTGGCATGGCCGAGAGCAAGACCAATGATGATCGCAGCGTCGATGTCGTGCGCGCAGGTTCGGCATGCGACACCGCTCGTCTGCTTGATGGCGTCGTACCGAAGGTTGTCACCGGAGTGATTGTGTTTGTATTGGGACATGCGGTGTCTCCTCGCCGGACCGCGGGGCGATCGGCGCTCATGATAGGGAGAATTGGAGAGGCGAGCTGCAGCGTCAGAGCTGCAGCCTCAGCGTGGGCAGGAGCCAGCAGTCGCCAGTCAGGCGTCGAGCAGCTTTCGCGCAAAGCCAACACGAATGCGCTCCGGCGGCCAAGAGGTCCGCTCGTCCTCGTCCGGTTCATCCGCAGTATCGTCTGCGGCATCGAATCCATCGCTGCCGAACGCTTCATCTTCAGGCTCGCAGCGAGCGATCAGGCGACCTTCACCCCGCAGCGCACCGAAGCGTGACGACAACGGAGATGAAACAGCAACCGGCGGAGGAGAGGCCGACTGGCCGATGCCGAGCGCCCGACGTGCCTCGGTCTCGAGGAGCTGCTGGACGCGGCGGCCGAAGCGGTGGCGAAGCTCGGCCATGCAGGCGGCCGCGCCATCGATCTCCAGCAGGTCGTCGATCTCCGACAGTGCCCAGACGCCGGCGGCATGGTCGCTAGGCCGGCTTGCGCCATCGACGATGGCAACGCCGACGGTATCGACCATGATCCGCTTCTGCGTCTTGTAGAGCCAGTCCGGAAGGATCATGGCCGACGCCATCATCTTCAGCTTCAGCTCTTCCAGCCGGCTCGTGTCTCCGTAGGACGCCAACGAACGCTTGAGGTCCAGAATGAAGGCGGAGTGCCTCCTCCGGTTCACCACGATGAGGTCGGGTGTATAGCTTCCTTTGGCCGGCGCCTCACAATCGAGCCGGATCTCCTCCAGGTGCCGCCAGTCATTGCCGGCCACGGCTTCGATTGCGGCCTTGACGAGGGGCAGCTTGATCGACTGCATCAGCACCACGAGGTTTGGATTGGCTTTGGAGAGACGCTCAACGGCCTGTTCGAGGAGCTTGCCCTCCCGGAACGAGACCGCCCGCACCAGCGAGGCAACATTGACGTAGTGCCCGAGGATTTCGTCCTCAACCGGCTCGCCTTCGGCAATCGAATTGATCGCCTTCTCAATCAGCAGGTCGAAGTCAGTTTCGACTTCCGGATAGAGGACGATGTGAGGATACCGGCGCAGGGTCGGCGGCTCCGACTGCACTGCAAGACGATGCGCAAAGTGGCGGCGCGGCGTCGATGCAATGACGGCATGATCGTGGGAAGACTCCGCCGTAGCGGCACGCAGAACTTCCCCGCGAGGGGACGAAGAGTGTAGGTTAGTCACAGCCCGATTCCTTTTCCTAGAAGGCTTGAGGGTCAGGCCCTTGTCGGTGCTCCAACACCGGCTTGGGCCGCTTGCTCCGGTCACTTGGAGCCGCTCATACCTGGCAGGACCCGAACCGGATCTCAAGGATCCT
>DASYHX010000572.1:0-3317 GCA_035998065.1 Pseudorhizobium sp. | reverse complement strand
TGATCATGTCTGCTCCTTTTTTGAAGGTTCGCATAGGGCGGGATGCCCAATTTGGTCGACGCGACGTTCAGGCTTCTGCCTGCTTCTTCTCTTGTCGCGCCACGACGGGGAAGAGGTTGCGCCAGAAAGCTGGACGCTCTTTCCCGAAGCTCTGCGTGATGCGGTCGAGCACCACGGCGAGGATGACGACGGCCAGGCCGCCTTCGAAGCCCGTGCCGACGTCGAGACGCTGGATCCCGGTCAACACGGTATTGCCAATGCCGCCGGCCCCTATCATGGAGGCGATCACCACCATCGACAGCGACAGCATGATGGTCTGGTTTATGCCGGCCATGATGGACGGAAGGGCATTCGGCAGCTGCACCTTGAAGAGCAGCTGCGACGCGGTGCAACCGAACGCATGCCCCGCCTCGACAAACTCCACATCAACCTGGCGGATGCCGAGGTTTGTCAGGCGCACGACAGGCGGCATCGAGAAGATGACTGTGGCAATGGTACCGGGGACCGCGCCAAGCCCGAAGAACATGGCAGCGGGGATGAGGTAAACGAAGGCTGGCATCGTCTGCATCAGATCCAGCACGGGGCGCACCACGGAGGCGACGGAATCTTTGGCGGCCATCGCTATTCCGAGAGGTAGGCCGAAAAGCATTGCGATAATGGTCGAAGCGATGACGAGGGACAGTGTCTCCATCATTGCCGGCCAAAGCCCCATCTGGTCCACGAGCCATAGGGCAACGGCTGTGAAGATGGCGAAGCCCACACCAACGCGCCACAACGAAAGGCCGACAAAAATCGCGAGGCCAACGGTCATGGGAAGAGCCGTCAGCGTATCCTGGATGCCGTCGGTCACAAGCCCGATAGCTGCGGCTATGGAGTCCAGCGCAGGAGAGAAGTGGTCCAGGATATAGTTGACGATCGTATCGACGCCGTCACCAATGTCGAAGTTCATGATTGCATCCTATCCCTGATGTGGTCAGTTGGCGCGATCAAGCGTCTCGAGAAGCATAGATTTACTGATGGAGCCGAGGTAGCGGCCCTGGTCGTCGACCACCGGGAGCGGCCAAGGGCTTCCTGCAACCCTCCCGAGAAGGCTCGACAGCGGCTCCGCCGCAGCAACTGGCTCAATCTCGGCCAAGAACGCGCTTCGATAAGGATCGGCGACTTTTAACCGGACATTCTCTACCAGAGAAGCTTGGCTGACGATCCCTTGGTACTTCTTGTCCCTGCCTACTACGATGGCATACTCACGGTCGAAGTTCTGCATCCTCTCCAAGGCAGCCGCGGCCGATACCCCTTGCCGATCGATGATCGTCACCTGCGTCTTGCGCGCGATGTCGCCTGCCTTGAAGACCTGCGTCACATCAACGTTGCGGAAAAAGGACCGCACGTAGTCATTAGCAGGCTGCGTTACGATCTCGTCGGGAGTTCCCACTTGGATCACGCTGCCGTTCTGCATGATGCAGATCCTATCGCCAATGCGCATCGCCTCGTCCAGGTCGTGGCTGACGAAGACGATCGTTCGGCTGTGTTCCGCCTGCAGGCGAACCAGTTCATCCTGCATCTCGGTACGGATCAGCGGATCAAGTGCCGAAAAGGCTTCGTCCATGAGGAGGATGGTGGGCTCGCTGGCAAGTGCGCGTGCAAGCCCCACGCGCTGCTTCATGCCACCGGACAGCTGGTTCGGACGACTGTCGGCGTAACCATCCAGGCCAACGGCTCTCAGCGCCTTCATTGCCTTCGCCTTCCGCTCAGACTCGGCGACGCCCGCGACCTCCAGCCCGAAGGCGGCATTGTTAAGAACGGTCCGATTGGGTAGAAGCGCAAACGATTGGAACACCATGCTGATGTCCCGGCGACGGATCTCGATCAACTCCCTGCGCGACATCTTGGTGATGTCCTGGCCATCGACGATGATGGAACCGGACGTTGGCTCGATTAGCCGATTAATAAGTCGAAGAAGCGTTGATTTTCCGGAGCCAGATAGCCCCATGATGACGAAGATCTCGCCGTCCTTGATATCGAAAGTGGCGTCATCGACTCCAACTGCGCATCCGGTGGCTGAATGGATCTCAGCCTTGCTCTTGCCCGATCTGACCATGGCCAGGGCGTGATCGGTTCGCTCACCGAAAATCTTGAAGACATTCCGCAAGCTGATCTTGATCGCAGCCTCAACGGCCGGTTCGGGAACAGAAGTAAAAGCTTCCATGATATCCACGTCTCACACCACTGCGAGACAAACCTCCACTAAAAATCAAGCCCGCATCAGTATCACATCGCATAACGGGCAGCGAGACGGCCTCATGCACATCAGGAGGAAATAACATCGTCATTCCCAAGGAGACTTCCTGCAGGCAACGGCGCCAGCAACACTCAGACTATTGCCCACAGGCAAAAATTACCGACAGGACGCCGGTCAAGGGCAGATATAATCTCCTAAAGGAGTGATACTACGATGTCCATAGAAAATTTGTTCATGACCGGCAAGAATGCGAAAACGGCTTGCTCGCAAGAAGATGAAAAAAAGATGGCAGTGTAATTTCCTGCTGCGCCGATCGAGCCGCAGCATCCGTAGGGGTGTCAATAACGCCGAGAGATCCGTCGCGTGATGAGAGCCACGGAAGACAGAGCTGCAATGCCTGCGCCCGCTAACAGAAAGCGGGCCGCGCTTCCTGACATAGCCCCCACCGAGGAGGACGACTCTTCGCCAAACCGTCCCCTGTCGCTCGCTTCCATCTCAACTGGATCGAAAAGGTTGTCCTCGCGATGAGGATTTACTGGCATATCATCCAACTGGCCCTCATAGGCCTGCGAGGCAGCCAGACGGTCGGCAAGAGCCGGCACCGCCAAGCCTCCAATAATCGTCTTGACCGTTGGACCTCCGATCCAAAGCTCACGGGGTGCCGCCATGGCACCGTCGTAAATCTGTTCCGCGACTGCCTCTGGCTGAAACACCGGCGCAACCGGACGAGGCTGCCTATCCATCTTGCAGCGAGCCCAGTCGAACTGCGGCGTGTTCACGGCCGGCAAATGGATCATCGTCAATCTGATCGGAGAGCCGTCGTGTATCAGCTCGCTACGCAGGGAATCAATGAAACCTCGGACGGCTGCCTTGGCGCCACAATAGGCTGACTGAAGAGGTATCGAACGATAAGCGAGTGCAGATCCGATGCACACGATTGTTCCGCGCCCGACCTTGCTCATTTCGCGCAGCGCTGCTTGCGTACCATGAACCTGTCCAAGATATGTCACCTCCGTCACGCGTCTGAACTCATCCGCTGTGATCTTGGGGACCGGTCCGAATACGGTGACCATCGCGT
>DASYHX010000553.1:0-7091 GCA_035998065.1 Pseudorhizobium sp. | reverse complement strand
TCAAGAACCTTGCGATCTTCGGCGTTCTCTACATCAGCCTTTGCACCGCCATCGGCCTGTTCATCGCAATCCTGATGGACCAGCGCATTCGCGCAGAAGGCCTGCTGAGGCCGATCTTCCTTTACCCCATGGCGCTTTCCTTCGTCGTTACCGGTACGGCATGGAAGTGGTTCCTCAACCCGGGTCTCGGCCTTGAGAAGACTATGCACAACCTCGGCTGGGAAAGCTTCAAGTTCGACTGGCTGGTCAACACCGACATGGCGATCTACACCATCGTGATCGCGGGTGTCTGGCAGGCATCCGGCTTCGTCATGGCCATGTTCCTTGCCGGGCTGCGCGGCATCGATGGCGAAATCATCAAGGCTGCGCAGATTGACGGGGCGCCCGTCTTTGCGATCTACCGGCGCATCATCATCCCGATGCTCCGGCCGGTATTCCTTTCGGCGTTCATCGTTTTGGCCCACATGGCGATCAAGTCCTACGACCTCGTCATCGCACTGACGGGAGGCGGTCCGGGCAATGCCACCGAACTGCCGTCGACCTTCATGTATTCCTACACATTTACGCGCAGTCAGATGGCCGTCGGTTCCGCAAGTGCGGTCATGATGCTGATGGGCATCACCGCCATCATCGTGCCCTATCTTTATTCCGAGCTTCGGGAGAAGCGTTCATGAGTGCTGCAGCCGAAACCGTCAGTGCCGGCTCTGCGCGCACGGCCCGCATCGTCATCTACTCGCTGCTGGTCGTCCTCGCGCTCGTCTACCTGCTGCCGCTTTACGTGATGCTGACAACCTCCTTTAAATCGCTGGCGGAAATTCGCGGCGGCGACATGCTGGCCTTGCCGCGTGATCCGTCCTGGGAGGCCTGGACGAAGGCCTGGGGTCAAGCCTGCATCGGCGTGACCTGCGAGGGCATCAAGGGCTACTTCTGGAACTCCATCCGAATGGTGGTGCCTGCGGTGTTGATCTCCACGGTGCTGGGCGCGCTTAACGGCTACGTCCTGACGAAGTGGCGCTTCCCGGGCCACAAACTGGTCTTCGGCCTTATGCTGTTTGCCTGCTTCATACCGTTCCAGGCCGTGCTCATCCCCATGGCACGTGTCCTTGGCATCTTCGGCCTCGCCAACTCCACCACCGGTCTTGTCTTCGTTCATGTGGTCTACGGTCTTGGCTTCACGACGCTGTTCTTCCGCAACTATTACGAAGCCTTTCCGGACGAGCTGATCAAGGCGGCGATGATCGATGGCGCAGGGTTCTTCAAGATCTTCTGGCGCATCCTTTTGCCGAGTTCGGGTCCGATCATCGTCGTCACCGTGATCTACCAGTTCACCAATATCTGGAACGATTTCCTGTTCGGCGTTTCCTTCTCTTCCGGGGCGGAGTCGCCGATGACGGTGGCGCTCAACAACCTCGTTTCCTCCTCCACCGGCGTCAAGGAATATAATGTCGACATGGCGGCCGCCGTGTTCGCTGCCTTGCCGACGCTCTTCGTTTACATCGTCGCCGGACGCTATTTCGTGCGTGGCCTGATGGCTGGCGCAGTCAAGGGATAACCGCAATGAGCTTTCTCGAGATCAAGAACCTTAGCAAGAAGATCGGCAACAACGAGGTTCTCAAGAACATCAGCATCGAGCTTGAAAAAGGCGGGTTCCTGGTGCTCGTCGGCCCCTCCGGCTGCGGCAAGTCCACTCTCCTGAACGCAATTGCGGGCTTGATGCCGCTGACGTCGGGCGAGATCGTGCTGGACGGCCAGGTCATCAATGATCTGCACCCCTCCAAGCGTGATATCGCGATGGTCTTCCAGAGCTATGCTCTCTACCCGAACATGACGGTCGAGGAGAATATCGGTTTTGCGCTCGAAATGCGCGGCGTCGACAAGGCGGAGCGTGCAGAACTGATCCGCAATGTCGCCAAGACCCTGCAGATCGAGCATCTGCTGAGCCGGCGTCCAAGCCAGCTTTCCGGCGGACAGCGTCAGCGCGTTGCGATGGGCCGCGCCCTGGTGCGCCAGCCGCGCGTCTTCCTGTTCGATGAGCCGCTTTCGAACCTCGACGCCAAGCTCCGTGTGGAAATGCGGGCCGAGATCAAGTCGCTGCACCACAACACGGATGCGACCATCATCTACGTCACGCACGACCAGATCGAAGCCATGACGCTCGCAACGAAGATCGTTGTCCTGAAGGATGGTGCGATCCAGCAGGTCGGAACGCCGGCCGAGATCTACAACCGCCCTGCCAATCTTTTCGTGGCCGACTTCATGGGCTCACCGGCAATGAACATGCTGAAAGGCAAGACGGTCTCCACCAACGGCACCCGGAAGATCTCGATCTTCGATGGGACGGTCACGGTTCCCATGCCGTCTTCCGTTACGGCCGATCTCGCCGATGGAAGCGATGTTATTCTCGGTCTGCGGCCGGAAGGCATTACGGACGAAGGAATGGTCGATCCGACAGCCGACGCGATCGCCAAGGTGGAGGCAGACGTGCGCCTGGTGGAACCGACGGGATCGGACACCTTTGTAACGGCCACGCTCCAGGGAACCTCCTTCACCGGACGTGTGCGGGCGGATGTACCTATCGCTCCGCGCGAGCAGTTCACCTTCGTCTTTAACCTGGACAAGGCAGTTGTCTTCGATCCCGCTACGAGCCAACGCCTGACCTGATCTTTTCAACAGGAACAAACACCTCTGGCTCCTGTTGGACAATCATTGTCGATCAGCAACAGGGAACCATGTGTCATGAGCAGGGACGAAAATCCCTCCGGCGGCTACAGGAACGACCGCCTTCGCAGCGAGCGAGATGCAGCTATCGACGACGGCCGCTACCAAACGGATCAGACAGATGCCGCGTCGCCATCGGGTGAGCTTCCGGAGACCGGGTACGCCCAGAACGAAATGTCGAAGGGATGGGCTCGCGAATCTTATCGGGCCGATTACGGCCGAGCGTCCGAGCCAGCTCGCAACAATTTCGGCAGGAAGCGCGTTCCAAAGTCTGGCGATGCGTCAAGGCATAAGTGATAGGCGTGCGCCAAGATCAGCAGCAGGAGCCACGCAGATGAGTTCGACAAAAAAGCCAGCTGACAAGCAAACGGTTGAGAATGACGCGGCAGGACAGTTCGCCAATGTGAAGGCAGGCGGGAACAGCTCCGGCGTCGCGAGCGCCAAGCCGACGGTGATCACTGGATCAGAGGACGCAACGGCTCACAAGGAGCCCCCAGGCGGCGATTCGCCGAAGGACTGAGGTCGGCGTTTCGGCATCAGTCCGATTGATACGTTGTCCTGTGCCATGGGTGCCGAGTTGTGCAGCATTGGGACGATCCGTCCGCTATCGGACACGGGGGCCATTTCTTCAGTGGAATGTTCATACTGAGCTGTCAAAGGGTTGGTGGTTTCTCCAAAAGAAGCTAGAACGGACCTGTGCTACATTAGCAAAGGGCGGGATACATGAGGGCTTCTACCGCTGCGGTCACTGACGTGATCGCTGGGGAGACTTTGTAGTGTCGAAAGAGGGGGTTGTGCCCCGGTTTCTTCCGACTGCTTCGATCGGGGTCTACCTGATTGCCCTTTCGGCAGTGGTAGCTATCCCTCTCATTGCCTTCGTTCTCTTTCTGATGATCGAGCTGGAAAGCAGAGATCGCGAGCTCCTTGCCGCAAGTACCGCGGAAGACGCGCAGATGGTTGCCCGCTCTGTCGATCGGGCGCTTCAGGACATGACCACAACCCTGCGGGTCCTTGCGGGTTCGCCGGAGCTCGAACAGGGGGATCTTCGGGCTTTCCATAACCGGAGTCAGGATAGTCTCCGATCAAACTCGCTCTATGTGATCGCCGTTGATGCCAATGGTCAGCAGTTGCTGAACACCCGCGTTCCCTTCGGCACTTCCTTACCGCCTACGTCGAGTCCTTCCACACTTCGGGCTGCGCTCGAGAGCGAAGTGACACAAATCTCCAACGTCTTCTTCGGCCCGACCAGCGGTCGTTTCGTGTTCAACGTCGTGATGCCATTGTCGGAGGAGAAAGCGGCCAGTTCGGGTGCGCACGCTCTCATCATGACGCAAGATGCGGAAGATCTGCAGAGGCTCCTTTCAACAGAAGGCATGCCACCCGGATGGTCTGTCGCTATCTTGGATGGCGATGGCGCGATCGTCACAGCTCTTGGGGAAAGCAACGCCTCCTCGATCACCGACTTTTCAGAAGAGACTGTCAGGCTGATGTCGGGCGTCAATGGTACGATAGAGGATGTGGGTGGCGAGCCGGAAGAAATCTATGGCTATGCCCAGATCGTCGGCTCTCATTGGAAGGCCGTCGTCTGGGGTCCGATCAGCACGGCCCAGGCGGCTATCCTTCACACATCGCGTCAGTTGATCGTCGGAAGCATCCTGTTTCTCGCGATTGGCATGCTCTGCGGTTATCTGATCGCCCGCCAACTTCGACTTCCCATCAGGCAGATTGCCGAAATGGCGGAGCGCATTGGGAGAGGCGAGATCGTTCCCCCCGTCGAGACCCACATTCGGGAAGTGAGCCAAATCTCAGTCGCGCTCTCCAACGCTTCCTTCGACAGGAGCCAGGCCGAAGATAAAATGCACCTAATTCTGCATGAACTCGTGCACAGGACGAAGAACATCCTGACGCTGGTTCAAGCGATGATGCGCCAATTGGGACGCCAGGAGGCCACTATGGAGGAGTTCCAGAAGGCGATTTCGACGCGCCTGCAGGGACTGGGCCGCTCGATTGAGGTTCTCGCAAGCGAGCAATGGGTGGGAGTGCCGTTGAAGCGACTGGTCAGGATACAGCTAGAGACATTTGCCGAAGCTTCCAATCGCGTGGAACTCGATGGTGAAGACATCGCACTAAAGGCGGAAGCGGTGCAGAACCTCGGTCTGGTTCTCCATGAGCTTGCCACGAATTCGCTCAAGTATGGCGCCCTCTCCGTTCCCGAGGGGCAGGTTGTGTTTTCGTGGCGACAGGATGTCCCATCAGATCCGAAATCGCTCCTCAGAATGACGTGGGAGGAGCTTGGTGGTCCGCCGGCGCAAGAGCCTGCGCAGACGGGCTTCGGGACAACGATTATCAGACGGCATGCTGAGGCGTCGTTCGGTGGACGGGTCGAGGTCCATTATCGGGAGAGTGGTTTCTCATGGGCGCTGGCCGCGCCCCGCGAAGCCTTCGAGCGCAGTTCCGGTGAAACCAATCCGGAGCTGATGACATGAGTATGGTGGCCGCAGGAACGAAGAGAGCCGGTTCTCGTTCTAAGGCCCATGGATGTCACAGCTTTCTCCGCTCCAGACGAGCAATCCCTTAAGGAAATCGGTCTCACCTATGTGAGTGATACCCAACCTGGTATCCGGCGATTGCGCGCCGGGAGGGGATTTTGCTACCGGCTGCCGGACGGCACGCTCCTGACCGACCCGGAGGAGAAGCGCCGGATCGCGGCTCTTGGCCTGCCGCCGGCATACGAGAATGTGTGGATCTGCATGGATCCTCAGGGCCATCTCCAGGCCACCGGTTATGATGCTCGGGGCCGCAAGCAGTACCGCTATCACACTGCCTGGCAGAGCCACCGGAGCGAGCTGAAATACGATCAGCTGATCCGCTTCGGCGAAGCCTTGCCGCGCATCCGCAGGCGGATTGAGCGGGATCTAGCTCTTGGACTGGACCACCAGGAAGCCGTGCTCGCGGCCATAGTGGCTCTGATGGATGCCGCTCATCTGCGGATCGGAAATCGTGCCTATGCCAAGGAGAACAGAACCTATGGGGCAACGACGCTGCTCAAGCGTCATATGAAGCTCTCAGATGATGCGGTGGTTCTGAAGTTTACGGCAAAGGGCGGAAAAAAGGTGAGTCATACGATCCAGCACCCACGTCTGCAGCGCATCTTCGAGGAGATTGCAGATCTCCCAGGTCGTCAGCTTTTTTCTTGGCCTGACGACGACGGCTTGCCTCATCCCGTCGATTCAGGCCGCTTGAACGCATATCTGGCTGCAGTTGCCGGTTTTCCCATTTCCGCAAAGACGTTTCGAACTTGGGGCGGCAGCCTGGCTGGCTTCTCTTCAGTCTGGCAGGCCGTGAAAGACGGGCAGAAGCCGAAGGTGAAACTCGTTTGCCACGCCGCGTCCGAGCGGCTCCACAACACGCCCGCGGTTTGCAGGTCTAGCTACATCCACCCGGCTATTCTCGCTCTGGTGGAAGACCAGTCGCCGCTCCAGAGAATATTTTCAGACCCCGTGAAGACGGGCAGCCTGAGAGGCCTGCGGGCGGACGAAAAGCGCCTTCTTGTTTTTCTGCGGGAAGCAGCGGGAGAACTAGTTGCGGCCGCCGCGACCGAGGACGTGGCGACCGCACCAAGATAGCTTCAGCTATGCGGCCCGGCGATCGTGGCGGCCTTCCTTGACCTCTTCGACGATCTTGGCGACGAAAGCATCAAGGTCTTTCGGAGACCGCGACGTGATGATGCCGTTGTCGACAACAACTTCCTCGTCGACCCACTGAGCGCCCGCATTGCGGACATCCGTCTTGATCGAGGGATAGGATGTTGCACGGCGGCCGCGCAGGGCATCCGCCTCGACCAATAGCCAAGGTGCGTGGCAGATCGCAGCGATGGGCTTTCCGCTTTTGACGAAATCGCGGACGACACGCATTGCGTCTTCGTTCGTGCGAAGCACATCCGGGTTGATTTGTCCGCCGGGCAAGACGATTGCGTCGAAGTTCTCGACCTTCACATCGGAAGCAAGAAGATCGACGTCAGCACTGTCGCCCCAATCGGTTTCATCCCAACTCCTGATCTGACCATCCTTGATTGATGCGATCTTCACCTCGGCGCCTTGTTTGCGCAACTGGTCCAGCGGGACGCGCAACTCTGATCGTTCATAGCCATCAGTTGCAAGAATGAGAATGGTAGCAGACTTGATGTCAGCCATTACGTTACTCCTAGTCTAAATAGTCTCTAAAGCTGTCCGTTCTCCCACCAGCGGACGCTGCGGGAAGATGCTGAAGAAAGGGCTGCCTCGCGTAGTCCTTCAAGCGGATAGCTCCTTCGCCCGTGCGAAAAGAACACACTCCACCTCCATTCGTTCCCGCTGTGCATCGACTGTGACCAC
>DASYHX010000241.1:0-8476 GCA_035998065.1 Pseudorhizobium sp. | reverse complement strand
ACCCGTTTTCTCCACGCCAGACACATGCCTGTAGTACCCGGAATAGAAGGCGCTGTGTTCCTTCAGCTGCTCCATACTGAAGATCACGTCTTCCACTGTAACGGGAACGCCATCGGCCCATTTTGCTTCGGGACGCAGACGAAATGTTGCAGATGACATATCGGCGGGATAGCTGACGGCTTCTGCCAAAAGCCCGTAGGAGCCGAAAACCTCATCCTCGGAGCGCTTCAGCAACGTGTCGTAGATGTTGCCCAGACCTGCGGCAGGCGCACCTCGATCGATGACAAGGTTGAGGTTGTCGAAGGTGCCTTCGCTTGCCAGCCGCAATTCGCCGCCCTTCGGGGCATCTGTATCAACATAAGGAAGGTGCTTGAAATCTGCGGGCAGTTCAGGTTCGCCTATGACGGCAATCCCGTGGCGCCATTGCGGTTGTTCGTCTGCCAAACCAGGCAAGGTGAGCAGTGACGTCGCAAGGGTGATGATCGCACTTCTCGTCAGCCAGCTCAAACTCATCTGATACCCCTTTTCTGTTCTTGTTGCCCGGAGCATAGGGCAAAGTCAGGCAAAATACAGACCAAGGCGCTCACAAGCGATTTATCACCGGCTTCACCGCCGGCCGATCTCCGTTTCACCAAAATCCGGTATCACGGTAGAATCGATCAGCGTGATTTGCGGGGACGACAGAAGGCATGCGCAGCAAAAAAAGAATGAGCGTCCGAATTCTGGCAGCAGGCTTGGGGATGGCCGTGTTCGCCGGGGGGGTCGCAGCGGAGACGAAGCCGGCCAAGGAGCTTTTTGGTGCGGCCAAGCTGCCGAGCCAAAGCGCCGCTGCGCCGATCGGATCGTATGCCAAGGGATGCATGGCGGGAGCTGTCGCTCTTGCGACGGATGGATCCACGTGGCAGGCGATGCGGCTTTCGCGCAACCGTCGCTGGGGCCATCCGGAGCTGATCGCGCTACTGGAGCGCTTCTCAGTGGATGCGGCAGCTCTGGGCTGGGGATCTGGCATCCTGGTAGGAGACATCTCGCAGCCGCGGGGCGGCCCGATGCTCTTCGGGCATGCATCGCACCAGATCGGTCTTGACGCTGATGTCTGGTTTACGCCCAAGCCAGCCACGCCGCTTTCGCCGCAACAGCGTGAGGACATGCCCTTCACATCCATGCTCGACAAGAGCAAGTTTCTGACTGTCGATTCTAGGCGCTGGAGTGACACCCATGCGCGGGTCGTGATGCAGGCGGCAAGCTACCCGCAGGTGGAGCGGGTTTTCGTCAACCCGGCGATCAAGAAGAAGCTCTGCGACACCTGGCGCGGCGACCGCTCCAATCTCGGCAAGGTCCGGCCGATCTACGGGCATGACGAGCACTTCCATATCCGCATCGGCTGCCCTGCCGGAGCGAGCAACTGCAAGCCCCAGGCCCGTGTGGGCGAAGGAAACGGCTGCGACAAGTCTCTCGCATGGTGGTTCACCGACGAGCCATGGGCGAAGCCGAAAAAGGATCCGAACGCAAAGCCGGTCAAGCCGCGCCAGGTGACGCTATCCGATCTTCCAAAGGCCTGTGCTGCCGTGCTTGCCGCGCCCGCTGCCGCGTCTACCGAGACAACTATGGCCGCCTATTCGTCACCGGCAGCCACGGCGCCCCCTGTCCAGAACATCGAGACGATCATCCAGGAAGCTTCTCAGCCTTTGCCTGAGCAGGGACCAATGCCGCTTCAGAGGCCGTTTGACTAAGGCTGCGGGCGCTCCACTTTCCAACGGCATCACGCCGCTATAGAAGCGGCACATCGATTTCATAAGCCGCGGGACCTTGCCTTGACCCTTCCCTGCATCGCTCTCATCGCTCACGACGAGAAAAAGGACGACATGGCGGCCTTCGCGCGGCAGCATCAGCAGGCACTTTCAAAATCTCGGCTCGTCGCGACCGGCACCACCGGCGGACGCATCCAGGATGCCTGTCCCGGACTTCCTGTTACGCGCCTCAAGAGCGGGCCACTGGGCGGCGACCAGCAGATCGGCGCAATGATTGCCACCGGCGAAGTCGAGATGCTGATCTTTTTTATCGATCCGCTGACGTCCTTGCCGCATGATGTAGACGTCAAAGCCTTGACCCGACTTGCCACCGTTTACGATATTCCCATGGCGCTGAACCGCGCCACCGCCGAACGACTGATAGATTTCCAATAGAAGCACGAACCACTGCTGGAACTGATGCGTCACGCCGCTGAAAACCAACGCCTGCCCTTTCCCATTTTGCTCGGTGATATCGGCGGCACCAACGCCCGGTTCTCCATCCTGCTCCACGAGGGGGCCGAGCCCATCTCGTTCCCAAACGTCGCAACCGCAGACTTCCCGACCATCGACGAGGCGATCCGAGTTGACGTGCTGGAGAAAACGACGGTCAAGCCGAAGTCGACCATTCTTGCTGTCGCTGGCCCCATTGAAGGAGATGAAATCGATCTCACCAATTGCGACTGGGTCGTCAGACCACAAACGCTGATTGCCGATCTCGGGTTCACCGACGTCCTTGTCCTGAATGACTTCGAAGCTCAGGCGCTGGCCGCAGCATGTTTGACCGAGGACTACCGGCAGGAGATTGGCAAGCCCGCTGAGCCAATGATTGCTTCGCGCGTGGTGTTGGGCCCCGGTACCGGCCTGGGCGTCGCTGGCCTTGTTCACGCACGAGAAACGTGGTTTCCGGTGCCCGGCGAAGGCGGCCATGTGGACGTTGGCCCCCGGTCTAAACGCGATTTCGAGATCTTCCCATATCTGGAACCAATCGAGGGTCGGATTTCGGCAGAGCAACTGCTATGTGGTCGCGGCCTGGTGAACATCTATCGTGCGATCTGCGCTGCCGACGGCGTCGAAGCCACGCTTGCTTTGCCCTCCGACGTGACGGCTGGCTGGCAGTCGGGCAGGGATCTGCAGGCGGCAGAGACGATATCCCTTTTCGTTACCTATCTCGGACGGCTCGCGGGGGACCTTGCCCTGATCTTCATGGCGAAGGGCGGTGTTTTTCTCGCCGGCGGGATTTCCCAGAGGATCATCCCGGCCCTGAGAGCACCGGAGTTCCGCCAGGCGTTCGAGGACAAGGCTCCACACTCGGATCTGTTGCGCCAGATTCCGACATTCGTGGTCACGCACCCGATTGCCGCACTTGCCGGGCTTGGTAGCTATGCCCGGACCCCATCCGCCTACGGCATATCCACCCACGGGCGCCATTGGACGCGTTAACGCTGGTCCTGCCGCGCGCTCCGCACTAGTCAAAGACGCCAGCGCTCGTTATAGACCCGCTGCACGTGGAACCGCCACCAAAGGGCCGGCTGGCAACGGGACATCCTTATTGGGCTCAGCGAGCGACAAGAAGCGACACTTGGACTCGGGCACTGTCACCAGTGTCCTGAAGCGCGTTATCGCGGAAAATGGCCGCGATCATGTGCGTGGCTATGCCTTTGCAATTTTCTGCCTCGCCGTCGTGGCTCTTTCGACCGCCTTCACCGCCTGGATCATGGAGTCGGTCGTCAACGAGGCCTTCGCCAATCAGCGCGCGGATGTTGTGTGGCTGATCTGCGGAGCGATCTTCATCGCCTTCGTCCTGCGTGGCCTGGCAACCTACGGTCAGTCGGTAACTCTGTCGAAGATCGGCAACAATATCGTCGCAGGCTACCAGCGCCGCCTCTACACCCACCTGATGACTCTTTCCGTAGGCTTCTTCAGTGAAGCTCGCTCTGCCCATCTTGCTGCCCAGATCAGCCAGAACGTGAACGGGGTTCGCGACGTTCTCAATCTGACGGTTACATCCACTGCGCGCGATTTCTTGACGCTTATCGCCCTCATTGGCGTAATGATCAGCAAGGATCCCGTGCTCACCCTGATCGTCTTCGTGGTCGCGCCGCCGCTCGTGCTTGCCCTGCGCTATGTCTCCCGACGCCTTAGAAGTGCAACCCGAGAATCGATCGAGCTGAACAGCCATGTGCTGGGCGCCATGCAGGAGACGATCCAAGGGATCGCCATCGTCAAGGCTTTCACCATGGAAAGGGTGCTGGAGCAGAAGCTGGAGACACTTATCGGCCAGGCGGAGAAACGGGCAAACCGGATCGCGCGGTTGACCGAGCGTACTGCTCCGCTGACTGAAACCTTCGCCGGTCTCGCCATCTCCAGCGTCCTCGCTTATGCCGCGTTCCGCTCGATCTACGACGGTGTTCCGCCGGGCGCATTCTTCGCCTTCGTCACCGCTCTTCTTCTTGCCTATGATCCGGCACGCCGCCTGGCGAAACTACAGGTCCAGATGGAACGGGCCGTCGTCAATGCCCGCATGATCTACGATCTTCTCGACATGCAGCCATTGCAGCGGGACACGCAAGGCGCAAAGGATCTTGTCGTCACGCAAGCCCGGGTGGAGATGCAGGACGTTACCTTCGGCTATGCGAACCAAGAGCCAGTGATCAAAGGCGTCAGCATCGTGGCGGAGGGAGGCAAGACCACTGCCCTCGTCGGCCCTTCGGGGGCCGGAAAGTCAACCATCATCAACCTGATCCCTCGCTTCCACGATCCCTCGGCTGGGCGCATCCTCATTGACGGCCAGGATATCAGCCGCGTCACCAAACTCTCCCTGCGCCGCTGCCTGGCTTATGTCTCCCAGCAACCCTATTTGTTCGAAGGTACGATCCGCGACAATATCCGTTATGGCAGGCCGGACGCTTCGGATGCGGAGGTCGAGGCAGCGGCAAAGCTCGCATATGCGCACGATTTCATCCTGTTGCAGCCCGCCGGCTATGACACGCCTGTCGGCGAAAATGGCGTAACGCTATCGGGGGGACAGAGACAGCGTCTTTCGATCGCTCGCGCCCTGGTGCGCAATGCGCCCATCCTGCTTCTCGACGAAGCCACGTCTGCACTGGACAACGAGTCGGAAGCGGCAGTGCAGAAGGCACTTGAGTCCGCCATGAACGGTCGAACCGTGATCGTGATCGCCCACCGGCTCTCGACCGTTGTCAATGCTGACAAGATCGTTGTCATGCATGAGGGCCGCGTGGTTGAGGAGGGCTCCCATGATGAGCTTGCGCAGCGCAAGGACGGTCTTTACGCTCGCCTCAACAATCTCCAGGCACCGGAACCTTTGCAGTAACATGAAGGCAACCCCATGAGCGGCAGTCCTATGAAACTCGTTGTCGTTGGCGCTGCCGGTCGTATGGGTCAGACGTTGATCAGGGTGATCCAGGAAACCGAGGGTGTCCTGCTGCATGCTGCGATTGAGCGCGAAGGTTCGCCATTTGTCGGGCGCGACGCGGGAGAACTCGCCGGCGCAGGTACGGCGGGTGTGGCGGTGACTCATGATCCGCTTCGCGCTTTCGTCGACGCGGACGGCGTTGTGGATTTCACCAGCCCGGCATCCAGCATCGGCTTTGCCGGTCTTGCCGCGCAGGCCCGTATTGTTCACGTCATCGGCACGACCGGGTGTTCGCTAGATGATGAAGCAAAATTCGAGGCAGCGGCGCGTCATGCCCGCATCATCAAGTCCGGCAACATGAGTTTGGGCGTCAATCTGCTTGGTGTCCTGACGGAGCAGGCGGCGCGCGCGCTGCCCGCGGAGAATTGGGATATCGAGGTGGTGGAGATGCACCACAAGCACAAGGTCGACGCACCCTCGGGCACGGCACTGCTTCTGGGCGAGGCTGCGGCCACCGGTCGGAATGTCCAGTTGGCTGCCAATGCCGTCAAGGTGCGAGACGGGCATACGGGGGCTCGGGAAGTTGGGACCATCGGCTTCGCCACGCTTCGAGGCGGCTCCGTCGTGGGCGACCACTCCGTGCTTTTTGCTGGCGAAGGTGAACTTCTCACCCTCTCGCACAGCGCGCGCGACCGCTCGATCTTTGCCCGCGGCGCTGTTGCTGCCGCCCTTTGGGGGCGTGACAAGAAGCCGGGATTTTACGACATGCTCGACGTGCTCGGGCTGAAACACTGACATCCGGAGGAAATGATCTATGAGCGGTACTCTCGTCCTTGTCCGCCACGGCCAAAGCGAATGGAACCTGAAGAACCTGTTTACCGGCTGGCGCGACCCTGATCTGACTGAACTGGGAATCAAGGAAGCTGAGACCGGCGGGCAGGCGCTTGCCGACGCAGGTCTGAAGTTCGACATTGCCTTCACGTCGGTCTTGAAGCGGGCCCAGGACACGCTCCGAATTGTGCTGGACAAGGTGGGGCAACCCGAACTCGAAACCATTCGTGACGAAGCCCTCAACGAGCGCGACTATGGTGACCTTGCAGGTCTCAACAAGGACGACGCCCGCAAGAAATGGGGCGAGGAGCAGGTGCATATCTGGCGCCGCTCCTATGACGTGCCGCCTCCAGGTGGCGAGAGCTTGCGCGACACCGGAGCCAGGGTCTGGCCCTACTACATGACCGAGATCTTGCCCCGCGTCCTGCGTGGCGAGACGGTACTGGTTGCTGCCCATGGGAACTCCTTGCGGGCCCTGGTCATGGTGCTCGACCGATTGAGCAAGGAAGAAATCCTGAAGCTCAACCTCGCGACCGGCGTGCCGATGGTCTACAAGCTTAACCCGGATTCGACCGTTGCCTCCAAGGACGTCCTTGGCGACATGTCGGGCGCCCACTGACTTCCCAAAACCGCATCGGCGGGTTCAGTTCTCAATGGTGAACTGAACCCGATCTGCCGGGAAGCGGCTAATGGCGAACTGAACCGGCTTGCCGCCGGGGTCTGCATTGAGCGATCGCGTTACGAGCACAATGGCGCCGGCTGACAGTTCGAGGTCCTTCATGTCGGCAGCGTCGGCGTGAGTGGCAGTCACTTCGGTGGAAACCCGAGTGTAGTCTGACAAGCCGAGCGATCTGAACGCTTGAGTAATGGACCCGCTGCGCTGGTACGCTTCGTCAATCCGCGCGAACCGGGGCACCGGAAACCACGCTGTCGCTCGCGACACCGGTCGGCCATCGGCTTTCCGCAAAGTCTCCAACCGGACAACATGGCTTCCCTCCGCCAACTCCAGCCGGCGTATTAGGTCTTCCGAAGCCAGCTCCTCACGAGACTGTAGCAGCAGCCCTTCCGTCTCACGCGCCTGTGCGCCCAAGCCTTCAATGAAACGGGTCCGGCGAGAGATCGGAAAATTGAGACGTTCCTTGCGCACGATCATCGTGCCGATCCCCTGTATCGGCCGAACGATGTCTTCCTGCGCGAGCGCAGCAAGAGCACTCCTGACAGTGTGGCGATTGACGCCGAAGCGTGCTGCAAGCGCCATCTCAGGGGGAACTCGCCCGGTGCCATCATATTCGCCGTTCGCGATGGCTCCTCTTATGCGGTCAGCAATCTGACGCCAAAGGGCTACGCCACTTTGTCTCTGAACCGATGAATCCGTCGCCATGTCACACTCTTGTTACGCAGGAGGCTTAGTTATACAGTTAATTGTACAGTTGTCTATAACAATAGACATTTCGAGAGATACGATGACTGCTTCCCAACCCTCCTCCAGTGCAGAAGACGTCCCGCGCCGGCGGACGGCTAAACTGCTTTCAAGTGCTCAATTGGGTGAACTGACATCCGCTTGGGAAAAACTACCCCAGAAGCCGAAAGCCACTCCACTTCGCGGACCTGAGACCGGGCTGGTCATGGTTCGGGGCCGTATCGGCGGCGGCGGGGCGCCGTTCAACCTCGGGGAGGCGACTGTCACCCGAGCAACGATCCTGCTTGAGTCTGGCACCGCGGGCCATTCGCATGCTCTCGGAACAGACAAATCGAAAGTCAAGCTTGCAGCCATCTTCGATGCGCTCTGGCAGGAGGAGGAGACGCGTTCGTTCGTGGAAGAGGAGATTCTCCAGCCAATCGAAAGGCGAATTACTGCGGAGGATCGGCGGCAGGCGGAAGAGACGGCGGCAACGCGCGTGGACTTCTTCACCATGGTCCGGGGAGATGATTGATGAGCATGAATGCAAAAGCCTTGTCGGGTGGCTTCGCGCAACCCGTTTTCGACGCACAAGCCGTGTTCCGCCTGCTGATGGACGGGATGTCCCGTCCGGGCACCCATCAAACGGTCGGAACGGAGATCGGGCAACCCTCCCCGCTCGGCGCGGCGGCCGGCGCCATCGCGCTTGCTCTGTGCGACGCCGACACGCCGGTGTGGCTACAATCATCGTTCGCTAGATCTGCCGTTGCCGACTGGATCGGCTTCCATACCGGTGCCGCCGCGACGCAGGACAAGAGTAGGGCCAAGTTTGCCTTCAAGCAGGCCGGGGCCGGCCTCTGCTCCTTCGATCTCTTTTCCCTTGGGACGCAGGAATATCCGGATCGGTCAACGACCATCATCATCGAGGTGGTCGCAATTGGCGAAGGGCGGTCACTCGTCCTCTCCGGGCCGGGCATCAAGAACAAAGCAACGATCAAGGTCACCGGTCTGCCGGAATATTTCGAGGAAATCTGGAGAGGCAATCGCGCTCTCTTTCCACGCGGCGTCGACGTCATTCTG
>DASYHX010000516.1:0-14807 GCA_035998065.1 Pseudorhizobium sp. | reverse complement strand
GCGATTCCCCGTGCTCCCCGTCCACCGGCAGGAGAAGGATATTCGCGTGATCGGCCGCCTCGCGCAGGCCCTTGAAGGAGGCATGGCGGAGCTTGCCGTCGCCTGTCCAGCCTCGATACTCGATTTCTGCGACCAGTTCCGTACGAGGTTGTGACCCATGTCTTAGGTACGTTCCGTTACCTATGTGTCCGGGCCGGACATATGCGGGATGGCGGAGAGGAAGACCGCCTACATAGCGTCCGAGACAATGCTGCCCCATGCGATAAGCCATTGAACGCAATAGTTTACCATAAACCCTTTGTGCGGGGCCGTCCATCGACATCCTACTGCATCCGCTTTAATGTGTGGGTGCAAATGTGGGCTGTACGAGTTCGACGGAGGCTGAGTGAAAGGGAAAGGCCGACACCCGGAAAAGGCGCTGACGGCAGTTCAGGTCCGCAGCCTCACGCATCCGGGCCGCTATGCTGACGGAAATGGCCTCTACCTCGTGGTCGAGCCCACGGGGGCCAAGCGGTGGATGCTGCGCACCGTTGTGCAAGGACGGCGGCGTGATATCGGACTTGGCGGTCTTACCCTTGTCTCGCTCGCGGAGGCGCGGGACAAGGCCTTGGCATACAGGAAGCTAGCCCGCGACGGCGGCGATCCGCTTGCCGAGCGAGGCAAGACGAAAATCGTTGTTCCGACCTTCGCGGAGGCGGCCCGACAGGTTCACGCCGAGCACAAGGCGACGTGGCGCAACGAGAAACACGCGGCGCAGTGGATTAACACCCTGCGCACCTATGCCGGCCCCCACATTGGGGAGCGTCGGGTCGATCAAATTGACACCCCGGACGTGCTGCGGGTGCTATCTCCCATCTGGCTCACTAAGCCGGAGACGGCCCGGCGGGTGCGTCAGCGGGTCGGCACGGTCCTTGACTGGGCGAAGGCGGCAGGGCACCGCACCGGCGACAATCCGGTCGAGAGCGTGGCCAAAGGCCTCCCGAAGCAGGGGGACCGGAAAGAGCATCATGCCGCTCTTCCGTACCCGCAAGTGCCGGATTTCATCGAACGGTTGCGGGCGTCTCAGACAGGCGAAATCTCGCGGCTTGCCTTTGAGTTCCTGATCCTGACGGCGTCGCGCACCAGCGAGGTGCTTGCGGCGGAATGGAGCGAGATCGATGGGGCGAGGGCACTTTGGACGGTGCCCGCAGATCGCATGAAGGCGAGGCGGGTTCATCGAGTTCCGCTCAGCGGCCGCTGCATTGAGATACTGGCAAGAGCAAAGCTGCTGGGCGCTGGCAGCCCCTATTTATTCCCCGGCCGCTCGGTCCAGAAGCCCATGTCCAATATGGTGTTCCTCATGCTGTTGCGGCGCATGGAGGTGCCGATTACCACGCATGGCTTCCGATCTTCGTTCCGGGACTGGGCGGCGGAGGCGACGAGCCTGCCGCGCGAAGTGGCTGAGATGGCACTCGCGCACACCATCGAGAGCAAGGTCGAAGCCGCCTACCGGCGCGGGGACCTTCTGGAAAAGCGGCGTGAGATGATGGAGCAGTGGGCGCAGTTTGTGGCGCAAACTCCGGCTTCACTGGAAGCTCTGAAGGTCGAGAACAACGAAGCCAATGCCGCCCGATGGTCGCAGGAAAAGATTATCTGAACGATCTGAAAGCCGCTGGTGGAAGTTTGACGATGGCTCGAAAGGTGCGGCGGAAAAACGCGCAGACGGCGAAGCAACGCAGCAGCCGAGTTCACGACCTTGACGAACGGCGAGAACTTCTTGCTCATTTTCTGAGGGCGCGAGAGAGGGAGATACCTGCAGCGGAAATCGCACAAGAACTCGGTGTGTCAGTTGCGACTCTTTACCGCTGGCTTCGGAAGCACGAAACACCAGACGGCGGGAGTAGCTCCTCCGGGCTAACTGCAGTAGAAAACGCTATCAAAACGCTCTGCAATCCGTCCTCATCGGAGAAGTACGAGCGACTGGATGCAATTTTCAGGTTTTCAGCGTGGCTAAGATGGCCGAACGATCCGGCTGTCCATGACGTGGCGGTTACGTCATGCGCCGTCTCGTACATTCGCAGATCTACCGGGGCCGACACCCTTGCGGAACTTTCGCCTGCCGATCTGTCGTACCTCGGACGGCATCTGCGTCTTGATACGCTCTCTCGGATGTGCTCTTCCGAAGCGATTGACTTTCCCTACTTCGCGGATTTCCGGATTGACGATCAACCGCACACGCAGCGCAATGTCATTGCTGACGTAATCTGGTTTCTGCTGGCGTATGAGTATCATCCCGGCGGCGGGCGAGCCAACCCCAGCCTCTCCAAGGTCCATTTCCTTCTGGAGAACAACGCCTTCCGCTACAGATGGCCCATCTCTCGCCGCACGTTTCAGACATTTTGGGCCGCGAATGCTGCGGCGGCTCCTTTCCTTTACGTGGAACAAGCGCATTCGACGTTAGATTGGGCGATAGATCCTCTCGCCGTCACTTTCTCTGATGATGTCGATGACCTCCTCGGCCAGGAGCAGGCGGTCAGCGAGTATTTCGCGCGATGCCGTTGGGCGGTGGAAGAGCTACAAGCTCGTCTGGATCGGCGGGCTCTAGAGAGGATTGCATTCCCGCTATTCCCAGACGGAACGGCAACCGAGGAGCTGAGGCCTCGGGCTCTCACCCCCCTTATACGCGAAACATTATTGCAGTTTTAGGCGCCAGGACCTTGTTCCGTCTGCATGTTTAGTGGCGTAAGACGTAGATGACATTCTTGCACGACAATGTTCCTGCCATCTTCCTGTTGCGCCACAAGGAGCGCATCAACGGAGACTTCGATGGCACACTCAATAGCGACACACAGTGAAGACCTACCCCCCAACGAACTGCCTCGAACCGGTTTTGTCCGTCTCGCAGGTATTCTCGCACCTAACGGGCCGATACCTGTCAGCCGATCCACTTGGTGGGCAGGGGTCCGAACGGGACGATTTCCCCAGCCCGTGAAGCTGGGTCCGAGGACGACAGTTTGGCGTTGGTCCGAGATCCGAGCGATGGTCGAGGGAGATAACTGAGATGTCTCCCGTCCACCTTGACCGGCAGGGGCTTGCCCTCTCGCGAGCTCAGATCGCCCGAAATTCTCACAAAGCGAAAACGAAGGATGCGCGATTCAGGAAGAAGAAACGGCTTGTGGAGCCTCACACCGTCCACAAAGACCTCCCGAAAATTGAGCAGCTAATTTTACCGTCTCAACGGGAGATGACCATAGACGGTATACGTCTGAGCATCGAAGAATCTCGCGGAATGTATTATGAGAGTCTCGATCGCGATGTCGCCAGATGTGTTGTTGTGGCACGTTTCTATCTTCAACACGCGGATGAGATCGACGATGGAGACTTTGACAGAGACTTCGTCAAGCGCTTTCGACGCAAAGGATCGCAACCGCTTCATGCTTTGAAATGGGTTCTCAGGAAAGCATTCTCTGACCCTAAAAAGTCAAGCCGAATTCTAAATGCGGTTCGGGTCCTTTTTGTCGATAATGTTGCGGCAGAAGATTTTCCTCGGCGGGTGCGCGAGGCTGGCGGCTATGCCGAAATGCAGCGGGTAAACTCGAAGCAGCGTTCGAAAGAAGAGCACGGAGTTGTCGAGCCAACTGGTGAAAACGCTAAAGGCGAACGGCAAATCGTCCAAGACGACAGCCCTTGCACGCAGACACCTCCGGAGGCGGCGAGACATCGCTTTCATGTTGAGGCGCCGATAGAATTCCAATTCGGCGAGGGCCAGCATCACTTGGAAGATCTTCCTGAGAAAGGCTACGCTTACTTTAGTGCAGAGTTTACGCGCTTGCATGACGGCAGTATGATATTCACGATCTTCTCAACGGAGGATGTATCATAGCGTTGTGCGGATATCTGCGTCTGATAGAACACTCCGGGGGCGCAGCCTAACGGCCAGCCCCCGGTAAACCCTATAGTCAATACACACCCCCTTAACCCCTCTAATACAGTGAAATACTCCGCTAGGGGTACTGTATAAAGCTATTTATGGGTAGGATCATGAAATTCGAGAATAGACCCCCCTTGCTTCGCTTCCCCACCGGTGAGCTGCCCCGGATTGTAGACCTTAAGACTTATGAACAAGTGCATCTTTGGGCCGACGCTCTGATTAAGGAATATCTCGAGTGGCCTCGGTCAAACTACGGAACAACGGCAACTCGCGAGGCTGAGCTTGAATTGCGGAAGAGCGCTTCTCCAGCACTGTACGCCGTTAACGCGTATTCCAGAATCAGGTTCGCCCGGACAGTCGTTGAACATGCGGCAAACTCTGGGCCGCTCTCAACTCAAAGATCGTTTTTCGTTACTATCGTTCCGGGTCGCTTCACTTTCCCTGTTGGCGACGAGGGTGCGGCTGAGCCGAAGGAGCAAGCAATAATCCGGCGCATAGGTCCGGCTGCACGCTTCGACGTCCGTCGCATTCAGGCCCTCGCTCGTCAGGCCTTACAAGAAATTGCATTTGTGGGAGTCGTAGAAGCGGCCCTGTACCGGAGTTGGAGTTCCTCCGGCCCGTCTAAGGAGGACCATGTTTCGTGGCATTGTCATCTTCTTGCGTGGAATACGACTAAGGCTGATTTGACCCGTGCGCTCGCCCCGCTCCGTGCCCGCGAGAAGAGCCTGTTGCGAAACTCTAGCGTTGCGCACGTTCAGAAAGCATCCGAAGTCACCCCTTTGCGAGAGATTCCTTACATGTTGAAGGCTCCGCAGAAGATATACCGAGTCAACCTGTTTGGAGATGACTATTCTGACTCGCAGGCAGGATTATGTCGCCCTACGGTTTACCGGCAGCAGAAACGGCCTCTTTTAACGCGCGATCGAGTGCGGATGTTGGATGTAATGGCTGGTAGAACGTTGGATCACCTGCTGTTTGGGAATCGCGAGGGCACTGCTCTTGCAAATGCAATCAGAAGAGAGGCGCTGTCTTCATTCAGGGATCTGGAAAGGCGCGGACTTCTGCAGTCCCTCCATTCGGTTTGAATCCACGGCTCCCCTACGGAGCGGCCCACTGAGCCAAGGAGCCTACAGCCCGTTTCTGTTCATCCGGAATGTGTGCGGCAATTGAACGTGGCTGGCGACTCAGGGTGCGGAACCGGCCTTATGATGCGGCGCCGCCTGCTGGAGCCGGCGGGTATCTGCGGTGCGACGAACAAGGTGCTCGCTGACCTCTTGCTGGTGGGGGACCCCGGCCGGGAGCGATGGCTCATCACGGGCGCGAGCATGATCGCCATCGCCCGCTGGTTCACAACTTCCTACATCGCACCGGCGTTCTCGGTCGCCTGGAAGCGGGACATGCCTATGGACCCAAATGCTATGTGCCGGGCGGCTGCTCCAGCATCATCGAGAACTTTGCGCGCCGGACCGATGCCCGCGAGTTCAATCCCGACTTCCCCGCCTGCTTCCCGCGCTTCGTTCAATACGCGATCTGGCGGTTCTGTGCCCAGAGCAAGTTCAACATCTGCAATGGCGATCAGATCGATGACTGACAGCGCTGCTCGAACCGCTTCTGCCCGGCCTTTGAAGTATGTGGTCGTGTCCGCTTGAACAAAGATGCCAATTGAAACGAAAAGAATGGATTTACAAGCTTGAGTAGACGCAAGTTTGTTCTTAATGTATGATCATGTTGCCTGAGCCCTGTTCGAACACCGGGCGAGCAGTAACCCCAAACAGCAGCAACGCAGGATCAGACACCATGAAGAGACCCAAGCACCGACACGCACCACCCCATCCGGCGCAACCGGCCGGGCCGCACACAGATTTCGATCATCCGACAAGGGGGCCTCTGGCCCCCTTCGGCTTTTCTGGGGGCCTGTGATGAAATCGTCGATCGCATTGGCAACATCGCCTGCCAGTAACGCCGCGCCCGCATCTCCTGCCAATGACGGCGGACCCGCCATCATCGTCCTCGGCCGTGACGACGCCGGCAAGTCCCACGCGTCATGGTTTGACGCGGGCGAGGCCGAGCTTGCCCGCAAGGCTGCCGGCCGGATGGGCATGGCGGCCCTTTCCGTGGCCACTGACGAGCTTCGTGGGCTTGCGGGTCGGTTACCCCATGGCCGGGTGTTCGCGAGCGGTAAAGCCTTTGTCCCGTTCGTGAAGGGCGAGGTCTACGGCCAGCTGGTCACGCACCTGTCGGGCGCCGAGAAGGAGCGCTTCCAGACGGCCGAAGCCTCGAAGGTTTCGGAGGTGCCGCCGACCGGCAAAGCGGCGGAGCCGCTCGATCTCCCGTCGGATTGGTCGAAGATCAAGGTCGGCAGCGTGGTCGTGGCCTGCGAAAGCAAGGACGAGGGCTGGTGGGTGGCCCTCGTCACGCAGATCAGCGGCGAGGATCTTTACACGCTGCGGTGGCGCGACTTCCCCGGCCAACCCGTGATCGTGCGCAAGCGCAAGCACGTGGCCCTACTGCACCCTGAATTCCAGGCAGGGTGATGCCCGCTATGAGCGACAGAGCGATTGCAAGTTCACCGCCGGATAACACCGTGGCGGCACTGAATGATGCGCTCCGCCAAAGCTTCGCCAACGGCCACGTCGTCCTCACGGACGGCGTGGCAGCCCTTCCCGAGTGCGAGCGCCGGGCGGTGTTGCGGGCGGTCCAAGCGTTCGGCGCCTTCACCGCCGACAACGACCCGTACGGCGAGCACGACTTCGGAGCGTTCGAGCATGCGGGCACCCGGTACTTCTGGAAGATCGACTACTATGACCGGGATCTGACCTGCGGCTCGCCCGACCCGGCAGACCCGGCCGTCACCAAGCGGCTTATGACGGTGATGCGGGCGGATGAGTATTAGACTCTCCGCTCGGGCTAGTCATAACTGTGATCACGGTCGAACACCGCCATTCTTTCCTAAAGGCCACTGATGCCCGCTTCCTTCAACTATCTTCCGCCCCCACCAATTTGAGGCCGGGCCGCAGAGCCGAAGCCATCGGACGGTTTGCTGGCGCATATCGGAACAGAGCATTTCGAATCTGGAAGAACCGGTAGTTACGTCGCGACGTTTAAATCTGCTTCAAGAGGACTAGAAATGCGTAAGAACTTTGCACTCGCCGCCGTTGCCTTCACCCTTGCACTGACTGGAATCGCACCCGCCCAAGTCGCCGGATTGACGGCTGAAGAGGACCGCCAGCTTCAAGAGGCGCAGGGTTGGATCAATGACTTCCTACTGCCGAAGATGGGCTTGGATGGTTATAAAATGCCTGAGATCACCCATATTCCGGGGCCTTGCGGACGCAACGCTCGCCAGTACTGGCACAGCGAGTACGGATTCATGCCCTGCCCAAACCATCAGCCCGCACAGCACATGACGACAGAGCAGATCATTCAGATTTACGAAAGCATGAGCGAGAAGCACTCGCAGACCGAGACTGAGTTCGACGCCGACAAGATCGCGAAACTGCTCGCCAGCGAACGTGCGGCCAACGAGCAAGAGGATGAGGGCTCTATCCTCGACGAGAGCCAGCGTGACGATGCCATTGTGTCCGAGAGGGTGCCCAAAGATGTTTCGATTTTCCCCCCGCCTCTCCAAGGTGAACTTCCCGCTGACACCGCGCGTCGCGAGTTCTACGAAGGCCTGCCGTTCCGGATGGATAAAACGCGTGAGGCGGACTAGCCCACTGTTGTTGTGCCGTTGCGCGATCCACGATTTCCATTCAGTCGATATGCCTCGCAATGGCGCTAGGCCGTTCCTGATGCTCGGAACCCTCGCCGCCTCCGGCTCCAAAGTCGCCAAACACAACTCAGGCAAATTTTAAACCTGCTGCGCCTTGGTGCTTGAGCTCGGGCCGTTCCCGGTCAAGTCTCGTCTGCGGCGTCCTCGGCATCGGCTTCCTCCTCAGCCTGCTGTTTAACCACAGCCTTGGGAAGTTTGGTGAGAGGACGGCCCGCGAAATAATCCTCAACCCGCTGCAAGAGCAGTTCCGGAGTGGCCGGGCTTTCGGCCAGCTTCACCGCGAAGTTTCGCCCTGGATGTAGCACGTCCCAAGGGGATTTGAACTGCGTAGAACGGCGTCTCCCGGGATCCTTGTTTCCGAACCCATCGATGGCCCGATTCCAGACCGGCTCAAACGTCTCGATCAACATGTTCTCACCGAGGGGTATCCAAATGTCGTCAACGACGAGGTGCCGGACGTAGAAGTCCGATAGATTGAGATTCTCAGATTCCGCGATGGACGCTGCGTGTTGCCTCAGTCGGTCGGACATGGCGCGGCCGGTCGCCGCCACGTCCGTCGACAACCCGCCCTTGCGGCCTCCTTTCGGAATGGCCTTACCGACGTAAATCGGACGCGCAAACTGGCCGTCCCTATTGGCATCCGCGATGGCGGCGTAGGCAGAGAAAGCGCCTGTGTAGTAGATCACGTAGACGCCCGCTCCAATGATGTGATCAACGGCAGAAAGCGGATCTGCCGGGCGGGCTAGGACTTCGCTTTCGATGCTCTTTGCGATGTTGATCTTATCGAGGGGATTGTACGCCTTTCCCCGTGTCATGCCGCCGCCTCAAGATGCCGGGCCACGTTCTCGCCTACGGTTCGAGCCATGAGGACCGGGACGGCGTTACCGAGTTGGCGCATGGTTTCAGTCCATGAGCCGTGAAAGAGGAAATCGTCGGGAAAGGTTTGAAGGCGGGCGCTCTCGCGGACGGTAAAGTACCGGATCGAGCCATCCGGCCGTGCAAGCATATTCTCTCCCCCCGGAACGCCGTGAACGCCTGCTTTAAGGGTCTTGGCGGGCTCGTCCAAGGGACTTCCCGTGTGTCCAGGATAGGATCGCGCCCCGGGCTGGAATCGGTGGTTGAGGATGCTGCGGGGGGCGCCGGCGTTGCGCTCCGGGTCAGGCAGGTCGTGGATCGCATCCCGCACTGTCCGCCACGGCAAGGCTAGGGGACGCTCATCAAGGCGGTTGGCCCTTTCGGTTGCACGGGTCCTCAGCATTCTAGCTTTCTTCGGCACGGAGTGGCGGTCCCAATAATCGCCGTGCGTCTGGTCCCACAGCAGGGCGTCCTGGCAATGGGTTTTTTCCGGAAACGTCCATTCAATGCCCAGATCATCCCGGAAGCCGACGAAAACGACGCGCTCGCGTCGCTGCGGCACGCCGTAGTCGGCGGCGTTTAGGACGCGGGTGACGACGCGATAATGTAGATCCTCTCGGACGCCGCTCGTGTGGTGGCGCTCAAGACGGGCCAGATGGTCGGGCCAGATTTCACCGGGGCAGGCAGCGACCTGTGGGTGCTCTAACTGGAGGCGGATATATTCGAAGTAGTTGCGGAAGGCGGTGCGGGTAAGGCCTTTGACATTCTCGAACACAAACGCCTTGGGACGAGTCTCCCGAACAGCGCGGATTGCCTCAGGAAACATGTCGCGGGCATCGTTATAGGCGCGATGCCTGCCCCCAAGGGAGAAAGGCTGGCAGGGCGGCCCCCCCGACACAAGCTCGATCCGCCCCTGATAAGGCCGAAAATCTACCTCACGCACGTCGCCCTCGGTGACATTCCAGCCGGCGACCGCCTGTATGCCGCGTTCCTTATTCTCGCGGATAGTGTCGCAACAATACCGATCCCATTCAACAACACGTACGGGATGAAATCCTGCTTGGTGCAGGCCAATTCCAAGACCGCCAGCCCCTGCAAAGAGTTCTAGGGATTTCATTGAATCAAGTATCTTTCGATTGTACTTCGTAGAGAAACCGGGTCCTTCAAATGGCACTCCCAGATAATGAGAAAATTCCACCCCATCGACCGTAATCTCTCCTGTTTTTCTAGATCTCGCTGGTGATTTCGGTCTAACTTCGGACCCCAAAAATCTAGCCGAGACTTTGGAAGGCGAGCGAGGCTACAGGCCGAATCAGCATGACGATGCCAGAAACAGCCATGCACGAAAATCACCTTCCTACGGGCTGCGAACACTAGGTCGGGGCAACCGGGAAGGTCGCGCTTGTGGAGGCGATACCGGAAACCCATTCGGTGCACGAGCCGACGCACGGCCATTTCAGGAGCCGTATCCTTGCTACGTATGCGGCGCATCCGCTCGCTGCGCTGCGTTGGGTTGAGAGTGTCCATAGCTCAAAGTATCAGAAGCTGCGGGGCAGATCCTGCCCGCGACCTACTGATGCTAACCGATCGATGCAAACGTCCCGTCCCTGTTCCGTTGGTTTAGGCGCATCGCTCTTCCCGCAGATTTGGAAAAGATTGCCTGAAACCGAAGTCACCTATGATCCCAGAATTCGATACACCTGCATCCGCGAGCAGCCTAATGCCGTCGCAATAGCCGTGGCACCCAAGCCTGATGCGGACATCGCCGCGATCCTTTCCCTGTCCAGGCGACGCTTCCCGCCCTTATAGATCTGACCGGCCTTTGCCCGTTCGATGCCCTCCCGCTGGCGCTCCTTGATGAAGCGTCTTTCCATCTGGGCGACCATCCCCAGTACCGTCAGCACGACGTGCCCCATGTCGCCCTTCGTCGACACGTAGGGATCAAGCACTGTCACGGACGCCTTCTTTTGCTCGCACTCGTACACGAGGTTGAGGACGTCGCGGGTGTCGCGGCCAAGGCGGTCTAGACGCGTGACGACAAGTTCATCGCCCGGTCGCAAGAAATCAAGAATCGTCGCCAGCTCGGCGCGGCCATCGCGGCTGGCGCCGGAAATCTTCTCTGAGCGGACAACCTCGCACCCCTCGCACTTGAGCTTGGCGAGCTGCGTGTCGAGGTCTTGGTCGGCGGTGCTGACGCGGGCGTATCCAATGCGGGTCATGGCGGGTGTCACCTCAGGGTTTAAGCCCGAGGCTACCCTGTCACAAATAGCCGCTGTCAACCCAGATGTTACGTAGAGCTTCGGCCGCTGTGTTACGTCACCCGAGGGTATACCGTGTAGTGATGAAACGGGCGGACACCCGTTTCATCGCTGCCAGCCATTGAATATCTTCTGCTCCGATAAAAAGAATGGCCGAACTAGATCGCTCGCTCCTCCCGAAGCTTTGCATACTCTTTCAACCCAAGATGTACCTTAAATCGCGCTGACGCGTTGTCCCAACCGCTAGTTGGATCCAGATACCTAAAGGACCATGAACTGCCGCCATATCCGCTTCGTCTACCATACCCTACAACCGAGAAACGATGCATCATCTCTAAGGCCTGATCAGCATCGAGCGAATTATTCGAACCTCGCTTTTGCGCATATTCATCGATAAATAGTCCTCTGTCGAATGTTAGCGTACTGATATTTGAACAAGTCTGCAGAGCTTCTTCCCATTCAGCCCAGTGGGGACGGATCTCGTCATCAAGCTCATTCTTTAAATAAATTGAATACGCCTCGCGTGACGCCACGATATCCTTATTGGTGATCAAGGTAATAACGTCGCCCCGACTTTTAGCTTTTCCCAGAGCTATGTTAAGAAACTGGATGACATCCCGAGGCCGATTAAACGTGCGAGCCAAGATGTGGTTCCACTTCGTTTGCGACCCTCGCATTAAGGATGGCTCACTAATGTCATCCCACGCTACCCCTTCGCCCAAACGAACCTTCAAGCGCTCATTGATAAGTCCCAACAATTCATCGCTGGTCCAGTTCAAATTGAGAGCAAGAGATTGGGAAATTTTATTCTTGTCCGAGAAATTTGTTTCGTCCCATAAATCTGTGCGAAGGTATACTACCGGAGTGAGACTAATGTCCTGATCTCGGCCAAAGCGTCGCACCTCCCGAGCGGCCAGAATCAAGCCGGTGAGCATCCGCCGCCGTGCATCGTCAAGGTTGTCCAGACCCTGATCAAGCTCGTCAAAATGCAAACTTAATCTGCCGAGCCCAAGTTTTTTGGCGACCAAAGCTACGGAATTCAGTAGCGAGTTTGATATAACCTCTAGCTCAAAACCGAGCGAACTGTCTGTGCGCTTACGCTCTAGTGAGACCCCGCCAATCGAATTGCCGAGTATTGACGGCGAGATTGATAGAGTGTTAACCCGCAATTTTGACGGTCTGAGAATTTGTCCAATCTGCGGGTTTAATCCACCATAATTTTCTTCCATAAAAGATCGGAGCTGCTCGGATTCGTGGACGGTGGAGCTCTTGTTGTTACCTAGTATCAACGCTGCGAGTTCCACAGCGATCAAATACTTCCAAGACTGGACATATGCTTCTATTGCGGAAGCGCCGTAATCGATACGCGTGGCGTGGATTGACCACGGATACTGGCGTAGGTTCAGCGAGCGACTATCGGAGTCCTGTTCCGAAAAGTACCGAACTAGGGCTGTTTTTCCTGTGCCCTTCCGTCCGAGCACGAGCAACGTTTCACCCCGCTCGATTGTGCCGACAGCGTCAGTCGCTAGAAAGTAGTCCAGTACAGCGTCTTCTTCGGCTGCTACGTCTCCAAATGAGGATAATTCCGATAGTGTTGGCGTCATCTGATTCTCCCCGATGTTCGCAGTGGTAGCAACCGCGCCAGAGGTGGACAATGCTCCGTCCATCGCTTGATATTTCCTTCAAGAACGGTTGGCTTTCGAATCAAGAGGGGAAATCCCTCGGGCTTGGAGGCGGATGACGCGGGAAGCATCGGGTTTTCACCTGTTTTTAGGCGCGATCTGCAAATTGTCCGGCAAGCTCCTTTCGCGCCGAACTGCCCCCGTCTATCGATGCAGTCGATTGCAAAATCAGGCGAAAACCTCTCATGGGTTGGCGATGAGTTCGAGCTTTCAAGTTACTGCGGACAATGTGGCTTCATACGCTGCCGGGGAGCATATGGCCGCTCTCTTCGAGCAAGCCGCAGCTGGGGTGGCCCTAACTGACCTGACCGGGCGCTTCATCCGGGCGAATCATTGTTATTGCGCCATGGTCGACCGCGAGCACGAGGAGCTGCTTCGGCTTCGGATGCAAGACATTACCCATCCGGAGGACCTGCCGAGAAATAAAGACCTATTCGCCCGGCTCGTGGAGGGAGGCGAGTTATTCCACATCGAGAAGCGATATGTCCGTCCTGACGGTTCTACGGTCTGGGCGAAAAATGCCGTGTCGGCGATTCGAAGCACGTCAGGTGAATTAGTCTCGATAGTCGCTGTTTGCGTGGACATCACGGCCCGTATGAACGCGGAGGTGGCTTTGCGGGAAAGCGAGGCACGCAAAAGCGCAATTCTGCAAACCGCGCTGGACTGCATCATCACCATCGACCAAGATGGCCAGATCCTCGATTGGAATCCTGCGGCCGAGCTGACCTTTGGCCACTCGGCCGCCATAGCGCTCGGCCAGGATTTGGCGCAGGTGATCATCCCGCCGGAACTCCGGGAGATGCACTACAAAGGGATGGCTCGCTACCTTGAAACCGGCGAAGGTCCAGTTCTGGGACGGCGGGTGGAATTGGAAGCGCTGCGATCCGACGGCTCCCGCTTTCCTGTGGAACTCGCGATTACCGCGACAAGCATTCAGGGCAGGCAGCTCTTCACCGCCTATCTGCGGGATATCAGCGAGCGCAGGAGGTCAGAGTCTGCCTTGCGCGAGAGCGAAGCTCGCATCACAGCCACTTTTGAGAACGCATTTGCTGGAATCTCCGAGGTCGATCCGAACGGCCGCTTTATCCGAGTCAATGAAGAGCTTTGCCGCGTAACGGGATACAGCCGTGACGAGCTTATGAAGCTGCGTTTTCAGGATATCACTCCGCCAGAGGACCTGCCGAAGGACCATGAGCAGTTCGTGCGGCAGATGACGAATGAGATCAGCGTCTACCAGATGGAGAAGCGGTTCGTTCATAAGAGCGGCTCTCATATTTGGGTGGACCTTTCTGCGTCCCGAGTCGACGACGATCAGGGAAGGCCGCTCTACGGGGTGCGAGTCGTCCGGGATGTCAGCGAGCGTAAAAGAGCGCAGGAGCATCAAAAGCTCCTCATCGACGAGTTGAACCACCGCGTGAAGAACACGCTCGCCACGGTGCAGTCCATTGCTTCCCAGACGCTTCGTCACGCTGAAACCCCGGAGCAGGCCCGTAGTGCAATAGAAGGTCGCCTCCTAGCCTTGTCCCGGGCCCATGACGTGCTGACGCGGGAGAACTGGGAGGCTGCCGGTCTGAGCGAGATCGTCGCGCAGGCGCTGGCCCCTTACGAGAATGGCGGGGCCAAGCGCCTCCGAATCGAGGGCCCCGACGTTCGTCTCTCGCCGCGAATGGCTCTCGCTCTGGCGATGGCACTACAGGAGCTCGCGACGAACGCGGCGAAATACGGCGCACTATCGAATGACACTGGCGCGGTGCACATCTCTTGGGCCGTTAACGGTGCGGCTTCTCGGAGCCGCCTTCACCTTTCATGGGAGGAGGTCGGAGGGCCGCCTGTAGACGCACCCAACCGTCGAGGCTTTGGATCCCGTCTGATCGAGCGGAGCCTTGCTCAAGAGCTTGATGGTGAGGTGAAGATCGATTTCGTCAGGGCGGGGTTGGTGTGCACCGTGGACGTGCCCCTCGGCTAGCTGGTGTCGACCGTCGAGTTATGAGGTCGATTCTGCTCGACGGCGAAGCTGCTCCTCTCAGAGGGCTCGGAAGGCGCGTCTGTTCGACTGCCAATATCATCATTTTCGACCGATGCGGGTAGGCAACGTCCGAACAGGTGCGATTTAAAATGTGGGCTGTAATGGCGGGTGCCATTCCGGTGCAGCACGAAAAATCAGCAATATCAGCGCCATACGGTGAGTATCTGGCGGAGAGGAAGGGATTCGAACCCTCGATACCATCTCTGGTATACTCCCTTAGCAGGGGAGCGCCTTCGACCACTCGGCCACCTCTCCGGGACCCGGCAATACGCGGGCCGGCCGCCGCTGGCAAGGGTGACTTCGG
>DASYHX010000484.1:0-5887 GCA_035998065.1 Pseudorhizobium sp. | reverse complement strand
TCCTTGGTCGTGAAGGGAACGACATGGACGAGGGGAAGACCATCGCGGCTGACTGTCATCAGCACGACGGCGACAGGTCGGTCCTTGATCCCTTCGTCGCGACCCTCGCGATACTCACGCTCCCAAAGATAGCTGTAGTTAGGGTCAGGACTCGTTGATCACAGCCAGAAGATGACGGTGGCAGCGAGGGCGATGGCGGAAAAGAAGGCGGTTGGGCAGCGGTCGTAGCGGGTGGCAACGCGGCGCCAGTCCTTGAGGCGGCCGAACATGATCTCGATGCGGCTGCGGCGTCGATAGCGCCGCTTGTCGTATCTGACCGGCTCGTTGCGTGAGCGCCGGCCCGGGATGCAGGGCTGGATGCCCTTTGCTTGCAGAGCGTCCCTGAACCAGTCGGCATCATAGCCGCGGTCGCCGAGCAGCCACTGCGCCTTGGGCAGGTCGTCGAGCAACGCTGCGGCGCCGGTATAGTCGCTGACCTGGCCAGCGGTCATGAAGAAGCTCAAAGGGCGGCCGTTCGCATCGGCAACAGCATGCAGCTTGGTGTTCATGCCTCCCTTGGTGCGGCCGATCAGGCGGCCGAGATCCCCTTTTTTACCCGCAGGCTCGATGCCGTGCGGTGCGCCTTCAGGTAAGTCGCGTCGATCATGACCGTATTCGGTTCGGCATCCGCTGCAGCCAGACCTTCCATCATTCGCGTGAACACGCCTCGCTCTCCCCAGCGCTTCCACCGGTTGTAGAGCGTCTTGTGCGGCCCGTAGGCGCTCGGCGCATCGCGCCAGCGCAGGCCGTTGCGGTTCACGAACACGATGCCGCTCAACACCCGGCGATCATCAACCCGAGGCTTGCCGTGGCTCTGGGGAAAGAATGGCCGCAACCGCTCCATCTGCTCGTCCGTCAGCCAAAACAGGTCGCTCATCCCGGTCTCCTCGCGGAGCCTGAATCAGATCGCCACGCTCGCATCAATGGGTCCTGACCCTAGGGCGATCGTCTCCTTCGATCGCGCATACGTCCCTGATGAGCGGGCATCCTTCTTCGAAATCGTGCCGCTCATCAGGCCTCCAATCCAGCGCGCCAAGGTCGGCGAGAAAAATAAGTTAGGACGCTTGTCATAAGTGGGCGAATGTCCTAATTGCGTGGCTGGCGCCCGAGCGAGGCGACGACACTAGGGGGGAAAACGATGATTGCAACGCTGGCAGCGAGTGCGCGGTTCAGGGGCGCCTGTGCGGCGGCATTGGCGCTTTGCATGGCGGGGACGACGCTGGCCGCCCCGGCGACGCCGGCCGAGCTGCCGCGTCCGGAGCTGCTCCTTCGCTGGGAAGGGGATGCGCAGGTCGAAGGCTATCGCAACATCGCCAAGATCTTTCCCACCCACGCCGTGGCCCGTGGTGCGAAAACATATGAGTTGCCGAGAGCCAAGCGAGAGATAGCGCCCAAGTACACGCTCGAGAAGGAGCGTGGATCGGTGGCCGAATATATGAAGAACAACCGCACCGCCGGCCTGATCGTCGTCAAGGACGGCAAGATCGTCCTGGAGCGGTACGGGCTGGGCCAGACGGACAAGAGCCACTGGATCGCGTTTTCCATGGCAAAGTCCGTGACCTCCACCCTGCTTGGCGCGGCCATTGCGGATGGCAAGATCGGCAGTGTGGACGAGCAGGTTGTCAAATACATCCCCGAACTCAGGGGAAGCGCATATGACGGTGTGACGATCGAGCAGGTTCTCCAGATGCGCTCGGGCGTGGCCTGGAACGAAGACTATGCGGATCCGAACTCGGATGTGGGTCGCCTCGGCGCGGCGCGCGGCTCCGATCGGGGCGTGGCGCTCGTGGAAACGATGGCAACGCTGAAGCGCGCCGCCGAGCCGGGGAGCCGCTTCAATTACAGCACCGGCGAAAGCAATCTCATCGGCGTGATCTTGAAGCGCGCGATCGACGAGCCGCTTGCGTCATATCTCTCCCGCAAGGTCTGGCAGCCCTTCGGAATGGAGAGCGACGCGACCTGGGTGACCGACCAGAGCGGCCAGGAGTTCGGCGGCTGCTGCGTCAATGCGACTTTGCGGGATTACGCGCGCCTTGGGTTGTTCGCGATGCAGGGCGGCGTTGCCAACGGGCAGCGGGTCGTGCCGGAAGGCTGGTTCGCCAAGGCGACGCACCCCGCCACGCCAAACGCATGGGATGGCTTGGGATACGGCTATCAGTGGTGGCTACCCTCGGCCGGCACATTCCAGGCGATCGGTGTCTTTGGGCAATCCATCTACATCGACCCGGCACGCAACCTCATCATCGCGGAGTCGAGCGCCTGGCCGGAGGCGGGCTACCAGAAGGGTTACGAACGGCAGTATGCGTTCCGCAAGGCCGTGATCCAGGCGACGGACGGCTCCGCCCCCCGCTAGGGCGCGCACGAGCGCTCCACGCAAACTCCCAAGGACGTTTTCGTCCTTCCCCAAGTATATCTTCGGAGTAGTTGTCCGTGAACAATAAGTCCTGTGTCGCTTTGCTGTTGGCAAGCGCAGCCTGGCTCACGTCTCCAGCCCAGGCACAAACCGAGCCATCGCAGACGCCCGAGGCTGAGCCCGCCGCAGTTCAATCCGAACAGCCCGATGTTCCATCCGGCGATATCGTGGTGACGGCGAACCGCCGCGCCAGCCTCGTCTCCGACGTTCCCATCGCGATCAGCGCATTTACGCAGAGCACGCTCGATCAGAAGGGCATCAGGGACGTTTCCGATCTGAGCCGGATCGCCGCGGGCGTGACCTTTACGCCGGGATGGGGCGGATCGACGAATATCTCCATTCGCGGCATCTCGTCGTCGGTCGGTGCGGGTACGACCGGCATCTACATCGACGACACGCCGATTCAGGTCCGCGCTCTGGGCGCAAGCGACACCGCTACAAACGCCTATCCAGCCGTCTTCGACGTTGCCCGGATCGAAGTCCTGCGGGGGCCGCAGGGTACGCTCTTCGGGGCGGGATCGCAGGGCGGAACGATCCGGTTCATCACGCCGGAACCTTCGCTCAGGGAGACGAAGCTGTATGTCCGCTCCGAGGCGGCAGTCACCGAGGGCGGGGATCCAAGTGGTGAGATCGGTGCCGCGTTGAGCGTGCCGCTCGTCGAGGATGTCCTGGGATTGCGCGTTACCGGGTACGCCCGGCGCGACGGCGGCTGGATCGACCGCGTCGACTATGGCTCGGGCGCAGTGACGGACGAAAACTCCAACGCAGCGGATACACGATCGCTTCAGGCGAGCCTTCTCTTCAAGCCTACCTCCACGCTGACGATCAGCCCGTCGGTATATTATCAGCAGAGGAAGCAGCGCGACGCGAGCCTCGTCTGGCGGGAGTTTTCCGATCCCAGCGCGGGCGAGTTCAAGAGCGGGCAGGCGCTCCGTCAGCCGACCGAAGACAGCTACTATCTGTACAGTCTGAAGGCTTCACTGGACTTGGGTGGCGTGTCGATCTTCTCCAACACGTCGTACTTCGACCGGGACAACAATCTCGCGCTCGACTATTCGAATTACACTGCCGAGCTGCTCGGGGGCGACTATCGCGTTCCCTATCAGATCGGCGTCACGTCGGTTGCTACCGTCGCCAATCGGCAGAAGGTATTTTCTCAGGAGCTACGACTCCAGTCGAACGGCGATACCCGTCTGACGTGGGTTGTCGGCGGGTTTTACCAGTCCGCCAAGCAGTCCGCCCGTCAGGTTTCGGCCACGTCCATCCCGGATGTTCTCCCCCTCGCGCTCTACGGATTGACGACGGAGGAACTGTTCGGGCTTCCAGCGCTGCAGCCGGGCAACATCAACTATTTCGGCAACGACGACGCGCGCGATCAGCAGATCGCCGGCTTCGGCCAGCTTGACTATCATCTGACGGAACAACTGACCGCCACGCTCGGCGTCCGCGTTGCCCGAACCACCTTCACTTCAAGCAATGCGCAGGGCGGGCCCTTCAACGGCGGCCCATCCAGTGCGACGGCCCGCCAGGTCGAGACGCCGGTCACTCCTAAGATCGGTCTCCAGTATAAGCCCGACCGCGATCTGATGTTCTATGCCTCGGCATCGAAGGGTTTCCGTCCCGGCGGCGGCAACAACCCGGTGCCGGTAAATCCGTGCGCCGCGGATCTTCAGGCACTTGGCCTCACGCGTGCTCCGGCGACCTACAAGTCGGACTCGGTGTGGAGTTATGAAGTGGGAGCGAAGGGCTCGACTCTCGGCCGAAAGATCCAGTTCGAGACGAGCGCATTCTACATCAACTGGAGCGACATCCAGAACGCCGTCAACCTCGCGAATTGCGGCTTCGCCTATATCGGCAACCTGGGCAAGGCGCGGAGCAAGGGCTTCGACGTCCACGTGACGGCCTATCCCGTGCAGGGCCTGACGCTCGACGCCGTCGTTGGCTATACGAGCGCGAAGTTCCTGGACACCGTTCTGGGCTCCGCTATCCCCGGTGGTGGCCAGGCCATCATCACGGCGGCGGGTGATCCGCTCGCGGTGGCGCCATGGACGATCGCGCTGTCGGGCGATTATTCGTTCGGCATCTCGGCAGGCGAACAGCTGGACGGGTATATCCACGGCGAGTTCAACCATACCTCCGGCTATTCCTTCGGTGGCGAGACCACTGCGTCGTACGACCCGTTCGTCACGCGCCGCGACATGACGAACTTGGCGTCCATTCGACTGGGCGTGAGGAAAGACGAGATCGACGCCTCCATCTTCGTCAACAATGTATTCAATTCGCAAGACCGGCTAGCAACGACGCACAATACGGTGGAGTCCGGTCTCTTCCGGGACGCGTATTTCAGGGCCAGGACCGTCGGCGTGACGGTGTCTTACCGCCGGTAGAGCTTTCAATTCGGGATCACGGCAGCTCTGGCCGAGCTGCTGTGATTGCTACTGGGTATCCGTCAGCAGCTAGGGTCAGGACTCGTTGATCACAGCCAGAAGATGACGGTGGCAGCGAGGGCGACGGCGGAGAAGAAGACGGCCGGGCAGCGGTCGTAGCGTGTGGCGACCCGGCGCCAGTCCTTCAGGCGTCCGAACATGATCTCGATGCGGCTGCGACGCCGGTAACGGCGCTTGTCGTACCTGACCGGCTCGTTGCGCGATCGCCGACCCGGAATGCAGGGTTGGATGCCCTTCGCCTGCAAAGCGTCCCTGAACCAGTCGGCGTCGTAGCCGCGATCACCGAGCAACCACTGCGCCTTTGGCAGGTCGTCCAGCAGGGCTGCCGCGCCGGTATAATCGCTGACCTGGCCAGCGGTCATGAAGAAACTCAGGGGACGACCATTGGCGTCGCTGACGGCGTGAAGCTTGGTGTTCATGCCACCCTTGGTGCGGCCGATCAGGCGGCCGAGACCCCCTTTTTTACCCGCAGGCTTGAGGCCGTGCGGTGCGCCTTCAGGTAGGTCGCATCGATCATGACGGTCTTCGGCTCGGCGTCCACTGCGGCTAGCCCTTCCATCATGCGGAGAAACACGCCCCTCTCGCCCCACCGCTTCCATCGGTTGTAGAGCGTCTTGTGCGGCCCGTAGGCGCTAGGCGCATCACGCCATCGCAATCCGTTCCGATTGACGAACACGATGCCGCTCAGCACCCGGCGATCGTCGACCCGGGGCTTCCCGTGGCTCTTGGGAAAGAACGGCCGCAGGCGTTCCACCTGCTCGTCCGTCAGCCAAAACAGGTCGCTCATCCCGATCTCCTCGGGGAGCCTGAATCAGATCACGACCCTCAGATCAATGGGTCCTGACCCTAAGGACTTCACCCGGCTCCGGCAGCTTGGAACTGCCTTTCGGCTTCTTCGCTGCCTGGCCCGGGTTTGACGGCACGGAGCGCGTCGAGGGTTTCTTCATCCAGATCCTCCGTGCGCCCGGCGACCCGTTCACGGCGTCGC
>DASYHX010000462.1:0-6858 GCA_035998065.1 Pseudorhizobium sp. | reverse complement strand
CTCGTCTACCGGACCGCGATGAACGGTACCGATCTCAGGGGGCTCAACGCCCAGCAGGCGGAAGCTGTGTCGGAGACCCTCGCCGGTGCGGTCGAGACCGCCCAGCAGCTTCCATTCTCGGCCTCGGCCATCTGGCTGCCGGCGGCAAAGAGTGGCTTTGCGCTCGGCTTTTCGCTCTGTTGCGTCGTTGCCACGGCAACCTTGCTTCTGCTCGCCCTGCTTGCCCGCCGCGTCTATGCCGCTGCCCGGATCGACGAAAGCGCATTGGCATCCCACTGAACCGGGCGCAGCTCAACCGGTTCATGCAAAGCCTGCAGCAAGCCTTTGAACGGACTCCATATCCTGGCGGAAGCGGATCATCTCCTTCGCCTTCAGGTCTGGATCCGGAATGCGCAGCAGATAGGATGGGTGGACGGTCACGAAGAGGATCTGTCCATCCTCCATGGTCAGCGGCTTGCCTCGGACATCCGCGAGCTTCTGCTTCTCGTCCGTCAGTGCAAAATAGGCCGTCGCTCCCATGGCGACGATCAGTTTGGGCTGCACAAGATCAAGCTCCTGCTTCAGCCACCAGCGGCATTGCTGGATTTCGCCCTGGTTCGGCTTCTGGTGGATGCGCCGCTTACCACGCGCCTCGTACTTGAAGTGCTTCACCGCATTGGTGACGTAAAGAGAAAGCCGATCAAAACCCACCTCTCGCAGGACGTCATTGAACACCTGCCCCGCCGGCCCGACGAACGGTTTGCCGGCAAGATCCTCCTGGTCGCCCGGCTGCTCCCCGACCACCATCACCTTCGCCTGATCCGGCCCCTGCCCGAAGACGGTTTGCGTTGCCATGCAGTGGAGCGGGCAACGGGTGCAGTGTCGCGCCTCTTGCCTGACCGCCTCCAGAGTTCCCGCAGGAGCCGTTGCAACCGGCGGCACGCTTGCCGCGGCGGCCTGAAGCCGATGGTGAAACGGCAGGGGCTCACTTGCGGCCTTCGCCGCCATCTCAAGCACGCTGCGCTCGGCATTGGCGATCAGGCCCGGAATCAGCTCCGCCTCAGGCAGGTTCTTCCAGTATTTCTTCGGCATCTCGGCCGTCATCGCCTTCACCTTCAGGCGGGCGGGATTGAAGATGGATGCATAATAGGTCCGCCATAGATCATCCGTCTCGTCCTTGAGATCCGGCTTCTCCGCCGGCTCGGTGCTCGTGAGCGCTGTCTCGCCATCCCAGGAGGCAGATCCCTTGGGCGTCGCGATCAGCCAGTCCATGTCGTTGAACCGGCGTTGGAAGAACGGCGCCACGCGCTCAACGATGAAATGGTCAGGCTCGAACCAGGCGATGAACCGCCGGCGCCCAGCGGTTTCCGTCGGCAGCGGCAACTCCTTGAAGCGCACGAACGCCGTCATTTTGTGATAGTCGCGCCCGACCGATTTCGCCATCTGCCTAGCTTCTACCACATCGGCATCGGCGGCCATGGCAAGCGTGTTCCGGTCGCGCGCAAGGCGAACCAGCAGCCTGTAGAGCAGCGCGAAACGTCGCGGATCACTGTGGCAGACGACCGCGCCCGCTAGTTTAAGGAAATCGGGCGGCACCGAAATAGCCTTGCCCTGCACGCTCGGCGGCAGCACATTCTGCGGCTCGTTGGCAAAGAGGCCGCCCGTCGCGTCCGGCGTCTGCCAGACAACCTCATCCGGGTCCACACCGGCCTGGAGAAGCGGGCGCGCAGCCTCTCGCCACTCGCCAAGATCGCCCCTGCCCTCCAGCGTGACGGTATGCATCAGAGCAGCGACAACTGTTCCGGCTTCGGCTCGAACATTGCCCGCAGATCCGGCCGGTCGACGAGGCGGTGCGGCGTCCAGCCGTCGACGGTGATGAAGGGCTGCACCTTCTTCAGCGACACGCCCAGCCGCTTCAGATCGTCCAGCCGCAGCCGCGAAAACCGGCGCGCTGACAGGATTGCCTTCACCGTCTTGGTACCGAGCCCCGGCACGCGCAGCAGCATTTCCCGGTCCGCCCGATTAACGTCGACCGGAAACCGCTCGCGATGCCCAAGCGCCCAGGCAAGCTTCGGATCCAGATCGAGGTCAAGCATACCGTCCGCCCGCGCCGACGTAATCTCCCCGATGTCGAACCCATAGAAGCGGTAGAGCCAATCCGCCTGGTAGAGCCGGTGCTCGCGCATCAGCGGCGGCTTGATCAGCGGAAGGTTCTTCGAAGAATCCGGAATGGGGCTGAAGGCGGAATAGTAGACGCGCTTCAGGCCATAGCTGCCGTAGAGCCGGGCGCTCGTGCCGAGGATCGTTGCGTCATTGGCGCCGTCCGCACCGACGATCATCTGCGTGCTCTGGCCAGCCGGTGCAAACCGCCGCTTCCGCTTTGTCTGCAGCGTCGGATCGCTCATCTCCTCAATCTTGAGCCGCAGTTCACCCATAGAACGGCGAATGCCATCCGGCTGCTTTTCCGGCGCGTAGCGGGTGATGCCGGCATCGGTCGGAAGCTCGATGTTGAGCGACAGCCGATCTGCGTAAAGACCGGCTTCCTCAATCAGATGCGGCGACGCCTCAGGGATGGACTTAAGGTGGATATAGCCCCGAAAGTTGTGGGTGGTTCTCAGCTCCCGCGCAATTCGCACCATCTCCTCCATCGTGTGGTCGGAGGAGCGGATGATGCCGGAGGACAGGAACAGGCCCTCGATGTAGTTGCGACGGTAGAACTCCAGCGTCAGCCAGATCACCTCCTCCACCGTAAACCGAGCCCGTTCGACATTGCTGGATGAGCGGTTGATGCAATAGGCGCAGTCATAGATGCAGAAGTTCGTCAGCAGGATTTTAAGCAGTGAAATGCATCGCCCGTCCGGCGCATAGGCGTGGCAAATCCCTGACCCCTCTGTTGATCCAAGGCCACCAGAGGAGAGCGAGCTACGCTTGACCGTGCCGCTGGAGGCGCAGGACGCGTCGTACTTGGCAGCGTCAGAGAGAATGGCTAGCCGATCTTTTAGAGACTTCTTCATTAGAACGTTCACTAAATGTTCTTCCGTCATAGGTCAATAGTGGAGCTGGCTTCGGCTTCACAACCTTGAAAGTGACGCCTGATGCACCATCTCGAAAATGCTGGAGTTTTCAGGGGGACCTCTGTTATAGTTCCAGAAATTTTGATGTGTGGATGGTTCCGAAGTTTCGCTCCGGAACCTGTTTCTTTTTGTGGCCGCGGCTAGCGCAGTCACAGCGTGAAGGACAAGAAGATGGTCGATAAGGTACCGATGACGCAGAACGGCTTTACCCAGTTGCAGGAGGAGCTGCGCTGGCGCCAACAGGAGGAGCGTCCCCGCATCATCGAGGCGATCGCCGAGGCGCGCGCCCATGGCGACCTTTCCGAAAATGCGGAATATCACGCAGCTAAGGAAGCGCAGAGCCACAACGAAGGCCGCGTCACTGAGCTCGAAGACCTGATTGCGCGCGCCGAGGTTATCGACCTGTCGAAGATGTCGGGTGACAAGATCAAGTTCGGGGCCACCGTCAAGCTGGTCGACGAAGACACAGAAGAAGAGAAGACTTATCAGATCGTCGGCGACCAGGAAGCCGACGTGAAGGCAGGTCGCATCTCCGTCTCCTCCCCTATCGCCCGCGCGATGATCGGCAAGGAAGCGGGAGACTCGATCGAGGTCAACGCACCGGGCGGCTCCAAGGCCTACGAAATTCTTTCGGTTTCCTGGGGCTGACGGTCGAACGGTTGGCTTCGCTTCGCGATATAACGGTCATCGCCCCGCACTTCAAGCGACGCCTTTCCGGCGTGACGTCGACGGTCGTCCAGCTCGTTCCAGAACAGGTTCGGCTCGGCCGGTCGATCGTGACGCTCGGACCTGGACTGCCGGATCACCTGCCGAAGTTGCGCTGGCGACAGCTCCCGGGACTTTGGAGACGGCCTGAGGGCACGCAGGTGCGCGTGTGGCACGCGCGCCGCAACAGTGAGATGCTGGCAGGCATCGTGCTGAAGTACCTACTACGCATGCCATTGAAACTCCTTTTTACATCCGCTGCCCAGCGTCGACACACGAGCTACACCAAATGGCTGATCCGCCAGATGGACGCTGTTGTGGCCACCAGCGCTCGCTCGGGCTCCTTCCTTGAGGTGCCACACACGGTGATTCGCCATGGGGTAGACCTGAACGTCTTCCGTCCGCCTCTGGGAGATGACGACGCGGTCGGCGTGACGGGGCTTCGGGGCAAATACCTGGTCGGATGTTTCGGCCGCGTCCGTCACCAAAAGGGGACCGACCTCTTCGTGCGCGCGATGATCGAGCTCCTGCCGCAGCATCCAGAGTGGACGGCAGTGATCTGCGGCCGCATAACCGTGGAGCATCAGGCCTTCGGCGACGAATTGAAAGCCGCCGTCGCCGCCGCCGGTCTGGCCGATCGAATCCGGTTTCTGGGCGAAGTGGACGACATAAAGCCGTGGTACCGCCGCCTGACCCTTTACGTTGCGCCGTCCCGCAACGAAGGTTTTGGGCTGACGCCTCTCGAGGCTATGGCGTCGCAGACGGTGGTGGTCGCGAGTGACGCCGGGGCTTATGCGGAGCAGATCGTGACGGGCGTTACAGGAGCTGTAGTCCCTGCTGGCAACTATGAGGCTCTAAGCCAGGCAATAGCCAGATATCTCGCTGACCCGGATCTTGCCTCTCACTCGGGCAAGCAGGCGCGAGAGCACGTCGTTCGAAATTTCGGCTTGAGCAATGAAGCTGAAGAGTTGGAGATCGTATACGAGGCTCTACTAACGCCGGCTGGGCTCGAACGATGACCCGCATCGAATTCATTGGACACAGCAAACACCTTGGCAGAATTCGCGACTCTGCGGAGGGCACTGTGCTCCTCGTACCGCTCAAACTTCACCAGATCATCAGCCAACTCCTCAAGCGGGAGGGATGGCATACTTTGGTCGCTTCCGCGGTCGGCCGCCGTGACGTCGTGGATCTGCGACCACTGGTGGAGCGCAATCTGCTGCGCCGGCGTATTCGGCTCGGCTGGTTCTACGGCAGACCATTCGTGGCAGCGCTCTATCGAACATTCACCCTTGCCCGGGCGCGCATTGCGGCTCGCCTTGTCCAGTCGTATCTGGATGAACACCCCGGCGCTCGTGTCATGGCGTTCAATGGCTTTCTTATACCCGACGCGCTGGCCTTGGCTGTAGGCGAGGCGTTGGGGCGTGAGCGCATGGTCCTTGAACTAGGCTTCTTTCCCGCCACCAATCAGTACGACACCCGAGGCATAAACTACGACAGCAGTCTTCCGCGAGACCCCGCTTTCTATCGGATGGTGGCAAACCGTGTTCCTGCAGGCATACCTGCTGGTCTCGTAAAACGCGTCTCCAAGCAGAAGCCTACCAAATCCGCGACGATGCCCGGGCGCTATGTCTTTGTTCCGTTCCAAGTCCCCAGCGACATGCAGGTGCTCGCTCATTCTCCGTGGATCCGGGACATGGTGCACTTCTACGAGGTTATCGCCCGACTGGCCGACAAGCGCCCCGACCTTAACTTCGTCGTCAAGGAACATCCAAGCTTCCCACTATCGATCCAGGACCGCGTCAGGAAGCACCACCGCATCTCGTTTGCGAACCACAACGAGACACGAAGTCTGATCGAAGGTGCGCAGGCGCTTATCGTCATCAACTCCACGGTTGGGCTTGAAGGTCTTTTCCTTCAGAAGAAGGTCGTGACGTTAGGCAATGCACCCTACAATGTGGAAGGTCTCGTTCTTCATGCGGAGGATGAAGAGGCGCTTCTCGCGGCCGTCGACGTCCTCGATACCTGGACGCCAGATCCGGATCTGCGGGCGGCTTACATTCGCTATGTCTATAACGTATTCCTGTTGAAGGGCGACCACAAAGCACCGGACGACCAATTTCTATCCGCACTCCGCAGGCGCGCAGCCCGCAAGGATGAGCATAGCCTCCTACTAGAAGGATTCGCAGCAGTCTCGGGGCGAGATAGCACCATGTCCGCGACAAAAGACATGTGACCTGGATCCGAGCGAGGAGCGACCCCTCCTTAGGCCGATCTTGCTACCGTTACCGCCTCAGACGCGGGCACTGTCAGGCGGCGCCTGAACCTCAACCAAACCCAGCTTCTTTACCTGTCGGATCGTCAGCATTGTCCTCACGGTATCCACGTGCTCGTCTGCCGTCAGCACCTCCATCACGAAATCCTGGAAGACGCTGAGGTTCTGGGCGGTGCAACGTAGAAGGAAGTCGCTGTCGCCGGAGACCATCCAGGCCTCCCGCACGATCGGCCACTTTTCCACGCGAGAGGCAAACGACTTCAGATCCCCGTCGGCCTGGCGCTTCAGTCCGACCATGCAGAATGCGACCAGATCAAAGCCCATCTTGGGTCCATTGAGGAGCGCATGATAGCCTTCGATGACGCCAGCCTCTTCAAGCTTTCGGACTCGGCGAAGGCATGGAGGCGCGGAAATACCAACCCTCTCGGCAAGCTCCACGTTGGTCATCCGACCATCCTGCTGCAGCTCGCGCAGGATCTTGATATCGATGGCGTCCAGATCGGCGCGAAACACAGTCGTCCCCTTTGGTTTTGGCAAGCTTTTAGCCGAACGCGCCTGCAACGCAAGGCGAGCAACGGGCATATCCCTGCACAGGATGCAACTGTTCTGTTATTAACGCAGGGCTGCTCTTGATGTAGCGCATGGATAAACCTTAAATGCCCCAAACATAGCGGTAGATTGAGATCCGCATCCCCATATGAAGGGTGCGCATGCGCGCCACGCTCTACCGGCTGAAAGGAAGGCCATGTCTGCCCGTCACACCCAAGTTCTCATCATTGGCTCTGGCCCTGCCGGCTATACCGCCGCGATCTACGCCGCGCGCGC
>DASYHX010000261.1:0-9105 GCA_035998065.1 Pseudorhizobium sp. | reverse complement strand
ACCTTGTCGAGCGTGATGCTGCCCATCGTCGTCTTCCTTACTTAACCGCGCCGAAGGTCAGGCCGCGAACGAGTTGTTTCTGGCTGAACCAGCCCATGATGAGGATCGGCGCAATCGCCATGGTCGAGGCCGCCGAAAGCTTGGCCCAGAACAGTCCCTGTGGACTGGAGAAGGAGGCGATGAAGGCCGTCAGCGGCGCTGCGGTCGCGGTCGTCAGCCGGATCGTCCAGAAGCTTTCGTTCCAGGCCAGGATGATGTTGAGGAGGAGGGTCGACGCAATGCCCGGCACCGCCATCGGCGTCAGGACGTAGACGATCTCCTGCCAGAGCCCTGCACCATCCATGCGTGCCGCTTCCAGGATCTCGCCCGGAATTTCGCGGAAATAGGTGTAAAGCATCCAGATCACGATCGGCAGGTTGATCAGCGTCAGCATGATCGTGAGGCCGATCCGCGTGTCGAGAAGGCCGAAATCCCGGAACATCAGGTAGATGGGGACCAGCACGGCGACCGCCGGCATCATCTTGGTCGACAGCATCCACATCAGCACGTCCTTCGTTCGCTTTGTCGGCGAGAACGCCATTGCCCAGGCGGAGGGAATGCCGATGATCAGCGCCAGGATTGTGGAGCCGACCGACAGAATGACGGAGTTGGTGAAGGGCTTGATGTAGTCCCGCTGGGTCTGCACCGTGACGTAATTGTCGAGCGTGAACGAGGGGATCAGGTTGAAGCCTGCGATCGCCTCCGGCTCCGTCTTGAGGCTGGTAACAACGGTGTAGAGGATGGGGAAGAAGATCAGCAGCGCAACGGCCCAGGCGGCGACAGTGGCGATGACCTTGTGACGGGTGGTGACGGAGCGTGCCATGGTCGTTCCCCTATCAATCCAGGTTCTTGCCAACGGCGCGCATCAGGAAGATGGCGACGATATTGGCAAGGATAATGGCGATGATCCCGCCTGCGGACGCACCGCCGACATCGTAGCCGAGCAGCGCGGTCCGGTAGATGAGGAACACCAAGTTGGTGGAAGCGTAGCCCGGGCCGCCATTGGTGGTGACGAGGATTTCCGCATAGACGCCGAGCAGGAAGATCGTCTGGATCAGGACGACGACGGTCATCGCCCGCGCCAGGTGCGGCAGCGTCAGATAAATGAAGCGGTTGAGGACGTTGGCGCCGTCCATCTCGGCTGCTTCCTTCTGCTCGCTGTCAAGCGACTGAAGGGCGGTCAGCAGGATGAGCGTGGCGAACGGCAGCCACTGCCAGGCGACAATGATGATGATCGCGAGCAGCGGGTACTGAGCGAACCAGTCGATAGGCTGCAAGCCGAACAGCCGACTGATATCAGCAAGCACACCATAGCTCGGGTGCATGATCATGTTCTTCCACACCAGCGCGGCGACCGGCGGCATGACGAAGAAGGGCGAGATAACCAGGATCCGCACGATCCCCTGTCCGAAGATCGGCTGGTCGATCAGAAGCGCGATCAACGTCCCGCCGACCACTGTGATCAGCAAGACGCCGCCGACGATCAGAAGCGTATTCCAGATTGACTGGAAGAAGGCCGGATCGGTGTAGAAGAAGCGATAATTGAACAGGCCGGCAAAGCTGACGTTTGCGGGATTGAGGAGGTTGTAGTTCTGGAATGAGAACCACAGCGTCATCGAAAGCGGCACGATCATCCAGACCAGCAAAAGAATGACCGACGGCGCCATCATCAGGCGGGCCAGGCCCCTCGTGTTCTGTGTTGCCATGTCGACGCCCTCCTCCGTTTGCCGCGCATCTCGTCAAGCATGAGACACGCACACAGCGAGCTTATCTAAAAAGGTTTAGGCAGAGGTGGAAAAGGCCGCCCAGCCCGAAGGTCGGGCGGCATTTGCTCGGGAGGAGCTACTTGATATAACCGGCGCGCGTCATTTCGCGAACCGTAGCCGACTGCGCCTGCGAGAGTGCATCGTCAACCGAGGACTGGCCTGCCACGACTGCAGAGAACAGCTGGCCGACATTGGTGCCGATCGCCTGGAACTCAGGGATCGCAACAAACTGACCACCCGTATAAGGGACGGGCTCCACCGTTGGCTTGGTGATGTCGGCCGCATTCATAGCTGCAAGGGTTGGCTCTGCGAAAGCAGCAGCTTCCTTGTAGTCCGCACTTTCGTAGAGCGAAGTGCGGGTGCCCGGAGGAACATTGGCCCAGCCTTCCTTGTCGGCAACGAGCTTTGCGTAGTCTTCGCTGGTTGCCCAGGCGATAAACTTCTGCGCGGCCTCGGCCTTCTGCGAGCTTGCCGGAATGGCGAGGTTCCAGGACCACAGCCAGTTGCCGTGATTGTCGACACCTTCCTTGGACGGGAAGAGCGCATAGTCCACCTTGTCGGCCACGGTGGAATCGTCCGGATTGGAGACGAAGGATGCGGCAACGGTAGCATCGATCCACATGCCGCACTTGCCCTGCTGGAAGAGCGTCAGGTTTTCATTGAAACCGTTCGAGGAAGCACCGGCCGGACCGGCATCCTTCATCAGGTCAACGTAGAACTGCAGCGCTTCTTTCCATTCCGGCTGATCGAACTGCGGCTGCCAGTTTTCGTCGAACCAACGGCCACCATAGGAGTTGGTCAACGCCGTGATGAAGGCCATGTTCTCGCCCCATCCAGCCTTGCCGCGCAGGCAGATGCCGTTGATGTCCTGCGAGCGGTCGGTGATCTTGCGGGCAGCTTCGCCAATGAATTCCCAGGTGGGGTTTTCCGGCATTTCGAGGCCGGCCTTCTCGAAAAGGTCCTTGCGGTACATGATCATCGCCGACTCGCCGTAGAACGGAGCGGCATAGAGCTTGCCGTCGACGGTAAGACCGCCGCGGATCGAGGGCAGCAGATCGTCGACATTGTAGTCTTCACCGAGATCGGCGAGTTCCGTCAGCCAGCCCTGTTTGGCCCAGATCGGCACTTCGTAGTTCCCGATGGTCATGATGTCGTATTGGCCGCCGGAGGTGGCGATGTCCGTCGTGACGCGCTCACGCAGAACGTTTTCTTCGAGCGTCACCCATTCGAGCTGGATGTCAGGGTTCTTGGAGGTAAAATCCTCCGTGAGACCCTGCATGCGGATCATGTCGCCATTATTGACGGTTGCGATTGTAAGGGTCTCGGCCGAAGCCACGCCCGAAAGGGCCAGCGCCGAGCACGCGCCCAGCAAAATTGTCTTGAAAGTCATAATCTTCCTCCCGAAGATGGAAACGAGCATTCGCTTTGCCCATGAGCAATTACCCACCTTCACCTAGCGCGAGTCAACGCATAATCATCGCTGCGGCGCAGCGAAAACGGCTAGGCCATTGAAAATAGAAACAAAATATTTGCTCAGTTGCGCAGCAATTGCTCGGCAGTGACTTCATCGGTAATCAAGCCGTTGATAAGCTGCCCCTTCAATGCGGCGGCAATGGCCGGAAGCTTCTTCTTCCCCTGAGCCAGACCAATGACGCAGGATGTCTCGCAGGAAGGGATCGGCACGCTGGCGACGCGGTCGTTGATGGAGTCGGTCAGTAGTTTGCCATCGTGGTCGAACATCCAGCCGCAGATCTCGCCTGCTGCACCGGCGTCGACGAGCTTGGCCATCTCGTCGCGGGCAAGAAATCCGTCCACGCATAGCGGGCCGTCGGGCCCAAGCTCTCCGATGCCGACGAAGGTCACGTCGGCCTGGGCGCCAAGGGCAAGGGTGGAGCGGACAAGCGCCTGTTCGTGCAGCGTGTCCCGCTCCTCCGCCGAGGAGCAGAGCACCGGCAACGGCATTGGAAAATGCCGGGATTTGATGGCGTCTGCCATGGAGAAGATGACGTTGTAATAGGCCGCCGACCCGTCCGGACCGATGTTCCCAGTCAACGAGACGATGCGATGTTGCGGGCATTCCATCGGCGGCAGCTGGTCCACGGCCGCTTTCAATGTACGCCCGGTACCGACCGCCAGAATGATCGGCTCCTGCCGCCTCAGCCAGCGCTCGATCTCGGCGGCTCCGGCCTCGGCGATACCGACGGTCGTGGACGCGGCGCCGGGGTCGCTCGGGACGATCTCCACCTGGCGCAAGCCGTACTTGCTGCGTAGCGCGTCCCCCAGTTCGAGACAGGCGGCGATCGGATGGTCGAGCCGGACCTTGATCAGCCGCTCGGCGACCGCCAGCGAAACGAGCCGCTGGGCCGACTGGCGAGAAATGCCCATCGCTGCCGCAATCTCGTCCTGCGTCCGCCCGGCCACGTAATACATCCAGCCTGCACGCGCCGCATCGTCCAGCCGCCCTTGAGCATCCGACCGTTTTGCCATGAAAGCACTCCTCCCGGCGCCGTTGCTGCCATGCTTCGCGACCGCCTGTCAAACGGACGCAGCAGCGGTCCCGCAAGGGAGATCAGGCGACCTGCACCAGATGGCCGGGGGATATTTCGCGATACTCCCTTAAGGGCGGCACGTAACCGACCGGCCGAATGGGGCTCTTGATCTCGTCAATTGCCATATTGCGCTTGATGCCACGGCGAGAGGGATCCGGAATCGGCACGGCCGCCATCAGCTTGCGGGTATAGGGATGCTGCGGATTGTCGAAGACGGCCGCACGTGGGCCGATCTCCACGATCTCGCCAAGATACATGACGGCAACCCGGTGGCTGACTCGCTCGACGACCGCCATGTCATGGCTGATGAAGAGATAGGCGAGCTTGAGGCTTTGCTGGAGGTCGAGAAGCAGGTTGCAGACCTGCGCCTTGATCGAGACGTCCAGCGCCGAGACCGCCTCGTCCGCCACAATCACCTTCGGATCGAGCATCAGGGCGCGCGCGATCGCAATACGCTGTCTCTGGCCGCCGGAGAACTCGTGCGGGAAGCGCCGCATCATGTCTGGCGAAAGCCCCACCTTCCGCAGGAGATCCGCCGCCTTCTCGCGCGCCTGCGCCTTGGTCCCGAGCCGGTGCTCGATATAGGGTTCCATCACCGCCGAGCCGATGCTCATCCGGGGATTGAGGCTGGCGAAGGGATCCTGGAACACCATCTGGATCGACCGGCGCATGGAGCGCAGCGTCGTCTTGTCGAGCTGCATCACGTTGTAGCCGTCGATCGTCACGTCACCGCTGGTGGGGGTGATGAGCCGCGTGACGGAACGGCCGGTGGTAGACTTGCCGCAACCGGACTCACCCACGAGAGCCAGGGTCTCGCCCTCGAACACCTGAAAGGAGACTTTTTCCACCGCATGGACGGCACCCGTCTTGCGTCCGAAAAGACCGGAATGAATGTCGAAACGCGTCGTCAGGTCCCGGACGTCGAGGATCGGCGTCTTCGTCTTCGCCACCGTATCCGCAACGTCCTCAAGCTCGAATTGCTCGCCGGTGCCGATGTCGATGCTCGGAAACCGTAGCGGCAGCTCACGGCTTCCCATCGAACCCAGCCGCGGTACCGCAGACAGCAGCGCGCGCGTGTAAGGATGCTGGCCACGATGGAAGATCTGCTCAGTTGGCCCCGTTTCCACCGCCTCGCCCCGGTACATCACGATCGTCCGATCGGCGACTTCGGCCACGACGCCCATGTCGTGGGTGATGAAGAGAACCGACATCCCCTCCTCGTCCTGCAGGGTCTTGATGAGGTCGAGGATCTCGCCCTGGATCGTTACGTCGAGCGCAGTTGTCGGCTCGTCGGCAATCAGGAGCTTCGGCTTCGACGCCAGCGCCATCGCGATCATCACGCGCTGGCGCATGCCGCCGGAGAACTGGTGCGGAAATTCGTCATAGCGGTTGGGCGCGTTCGGGATGCGGACCTTCTCCAGAAGCCGGATCACCTCCGCCCGCGCCTCCGCCCGGGAAATGTCCCGATGCACCGTCAACGCCTCGGCAATCTGTTTGCCGATCGGGAAGATCGGGTTAAGCGATGTCATCGGCTCCTGGAAGATCATCGAAATCTCGTTGCCACGCACCTGCCGCATCTGCTCGTCCGGTAAGGTCAGGAGCTCGCGCCCGGCAAGCTTGACGCTGCCTTCGATGCGGCTCGAATTCTTCGGCAGAAGGCGCATGATCGAAAGCGACGTCACGCTCTTTCCCGAACCCGATTCGCCGACGATGGCGACCGTCTCCTTCGGCGCAATATCGAACGAGATCCCCTTCACGACGGAGCGCCATTGGTCTTCGACCTTGAATGACGTCGTCAGATTGCGCACGGAGAGAACCGGCTCCGTCAGGCCAACCACACCCTCGACCGCAAACTGCGCAAGCGACATGGGCTTCTCCTTTCCAGCACGATGGCTTCAGGCGGCCAGAGCGGTTTCGGCGAGCGTCACCCAGTAGCTGATGCCATAGGGTAGCGCTTCGTCGTTGAAGTCGTAGGCGGGGTTGTGGAGATTTGCTGTGTCCCCATTGCCGATGAAGATGAAGGCCCCGGGGCGGCGCTCCAGCATGTAGGAAAAATCCTCCGCCCCCATGTGTGGCGCCATGCCCATATCCACCGCGTTTGCGCCCCCGACCTTACCTGCGACCCCGGCGGCGAAATCCGTTTCGGCATCATGGTTGAAGGTGACGGGATAACCGCGGCGGTAGACGATCTCGGCAGACGCGCCGTGTGCGAGCGCGGTCGCCTGCACCACCTCTCTCAGCCGCTTCTCCGCAAAATCCCGCGTTTCCGGCAGGAGCGTGCGCACCGTGCCGCCAAGCTTCACCGTGTCCGGGATGACATTGTTTGCCTCCCCGCCATGGATGGAGGCGACCGTTACCACGAGGGACTGCAGCGGGTCCGTCTGCCGCGACACGATAGACTGCAGGGCGACAACGACATGCGACGCCGTCAGAACCGGATCGATAGAATTGTGTGGCTGCGCTGCATGGCTGCCGCGACCGTTGATGGTGATTTCGAAGGTGTCGGCAGCTGCCATCACCGAGCCTTTCCGGATCGCGAACTGACCGAGCGGCAGGCCGGGCGAGTTGTGCATGCCGTAGACCTGGCCGATCGCATATTTGTCGAGGAAGCCATCCTCCACCATGGCAAGTGCGCCGGCGCCACCCTCTTCCGCGGGCTGGAAGATGACTGCGACCGATCCTTTGAAATTGCGGGTTTCGGCCAAATACTGAGCGGCGCCAAGAAGCATGGCCGTGTGGCCGTCGTGGCCGCAGGAATGCGCCTTGCCTGGGGTCTTGGAGGCCCATGGCTTGCCGCTCGTTTCTAGGATCGGCAGCGCATCCATGTCGGCGCGGAAGCCGACGACGGGACCGTCGCCCTGCCGGCCCTTGATGATGGCCACCACACCGGTGCGTCCAATGCCCGTTTCGACCGTATCGCATCCAAACGAGCGAAGCTTGTCTGCAACGAAGGAGGCCGTCTCGTGCACGTCGTAGAGGATCTCGGGATGCTCGTGCAGGTGGCGTCTCCAGCCTGCGACCTGTTCCTGCATTTCGGCGGCACGGTTAAGCACTGGCATGCGATGACCTCATTTTCTTGTAGTCGTTCCCACTCTTTTGTGGTGGGATACTGTGCAGCCCGAGCGCGACTTGGCAAGCTTCAATTTTCGCGCTTGAACGAAAAATAGGCCTATGCTTAGATGGCCCAAAATTTGATCAGGCACAACTGGGAGTGCCTTGTCAGTGGTGTGCTCATCAGCTTCGCATAAAGGAGGATCTACAGAGAATCTTCTGCGAAAACAGCAATCTAAAAAAATGCGTTTCGCAGCGAAAGGAACACGCCGGATAAACAGATGGCGAAGGTCCATTACAACCCTAACAAGAATCATAAGGGGACAGCAGCATGAAGAAGTTGAAGATCCTGCTTGCAGGAGCGGCCGCTTTCGTGGCGGTTTCAAGCTCTCTCGCGCATGCCGAACGCGGCGCCGACGGAGAGCTCAAGATCCTGTTCTGGCAGGCCGTGTCCACCATGAACCCCTTCCTGTCGGCAGGCACGAAGGAAGTCTATGCATCCTCCATGGTAATCGAGCCGCTGGCGCGTTACGACGAAAAGGGAGAACTCGTTCCCTGGCTGGCAACAGAGATTCCCACGATCGAGAACGGCGGCTTTGCAGAAGACATGCTCAGCATGACCTGGAAGCTCAAGCCGGACCTGAAGTGGTCGGACGGTACTGATTTTACCGCCGACGATGTCGTCTTCACCTGGAAATATTGCACGGCGCCGGATGGCGGTTGCGCCCAGCGGGCCCAGTATGAAGGGGTGAAGAATGTCGAGGCGGTCGATCCTCAGACGGTCAAGGTGACCTTCGAAGATCCGAAGCCTTATCCCTACAGCGCGTTTGTCGGCGCCCAGTCACCCATCATCCAGGCCGCGCAATTCAAGGATTGCCTTGGAACCAAAGCCCCCGGCTGCACGGATGCCAACTTCAAGCCCGTCGGCACTGGCCCCTTTGTCGTCAAGGACTTCAAGCCGAACGACGTCATCACCTTCGAAGCCAATCCGAACTATCGCGAAGCCGACAAGCCGGCCTTCGCCTCTGTGACCCTGAAGGGTGGCGGCGACGCCGCATCGGCCGCACGTGCCGTGCTTGAGACCGGCGAATACGACTATGCCTGGAATGCCCAGGTGGAGCCGGAAGTGCTGGAAACCATGCTGGCCGCTGGGAAGGGCCGGCTGGAAATCTCCTTCGGCACGCAGGTGGAGCGTATCAACCTGAACTTCACGAACCCGGATCCGTCACTCGGCGATAAGCGCTCGACGACCGAAGCCGGACCTCACCCGTCGCTCAGCGATCCGGCCGTCCGTCGTGCACTTTCGCTTGCCATCGATCGCGACATCATCGTCGAAGCCGGTTACGGCCAGTCCGGGAAGCCGACCTGCAACATCGTTCCGGCTCCGGAAAATGTCGCTTCGACCAAGAACGACGAATGGTGCCTGACGCAGGACATTGAGGCCGCAAACAAGCTGCTCGACGAAGCTGGCTGGATGCCAGGCTCTGATGGCATCCGCCAGAAGGACGGCGTGCGGCTTTCCTACCTGTTCCAGACATCAACCAATTCCGTTCGTCAGGCGACCCAGGAACTGGTGAAGGCGATGTGGGCGGAGATCGGCGTCGACGCGGAGTTGCGCAATGCCAGCGCATCCGTCTTCTTCGGCGGCGACCCGGCAAGCCCCGACACCTTCCAGAAGTTCTATGCCGACGTCGAAATGT
>DASYHX010000251.1:0-13091 GCA_035998065.1 Pseudorhizobium sp. | reverse complement strand
AGCCCTGGCGCCCCGGTTTTGACTGTACCAACGCAAGAAGGAGGCACAGATGAGCAAATCCGTGGAGACGACCGATCACGAAGAGATCCGAGGATGGGTTGAGGAACGCGGAGGTCATCCGGCACGTGTCAAAACGTCCGGAGAAGGCGGGATTCTACGGGTGGACTTCGGTGAACCGGAAGACACTCTGGAGCAGATCAGTTGGGAGGACTTCTTCTCCATTTTCGATGAGAACAAGCTCTGCTTCCTTTATCAGGAGGAAACGTCCGGAGGCAAGACCAGCCGCTTCAACAAGTTCGTCTCCCGCAGCAAGCACTGACACGAGAAACAGGAGGCTAAAATGACAACCTCTAAGCATTTCCGGCAGGACCGCCCGAGCGACGCTGATCTGCAAGGCAATCCCGGAATCGGCACATCCAAAGGCCGGCACGGTCATCTGGTCGAAGGCTATATCGAGGGTGAGAACACGGAGGAAGGTGACGTGCTGAACGACACGCTTCCTTCAGGCGGTATCGACCCGAAGCAGCGCGGTCGCGACAACAAATAGCGGAGGCGAGAAAGATGCAAGGCAACAAAACCCATCAGCAACAACGCAACATCATCGAGAAGCGCATCGATACGTCCAATGCAGGCGATGATTTCGACGCCCAGGCAGATCTTGAGCGCAACGAGGCTGCGAGGGACGCCTACCGCAAAGGAGAGGATCTCCGCATGAAGACCGCCGAGATTTCTATCAACGAGGACGATCCTTCCATCGTGCGAGGCGTGAACCAAGAAAGCGAACATCACAAGGGCACCGGGTCCCGGTGACATACTGAAGGCGCGGCGACCGCGCCTTCAGTGGCTACAAACGCACAGTCGCAAGGAGAGGCAGGTGATCCGAAGCTTGCCGAACGAGCCTCGTTGACGGCACTTGGGTGGCCACCACCTCCACGTGGTCCGACACGAAAATATGGTCTAGGCGCATGAGCGGGAAGCGGGAGGGGAACGTCGGCTTCGGAGTGGCCCCCGGTGCTTTCTGCGCGTCGTGGAAGCGCCGCGCGAAGTGCTTATAGGCAGCTGAACTCCCTACTGAGTTGAGGTCGCCGATCAAGACCTTTGCAGTACCATCGTAAGCTGGGTGGCCTAGCCAGGCAGGGCTAAGCAAGCTGGCCGCCTGCTGGATCCTATCGCTCCTTCTGAGGCCCAGGTGGGTGTTGAATACCTGTAGAGACGTGTCTCCGACGGCGATCTCTACCCAGAGCGCCCCCCGCTGTTCACCGCTTGATGGCAACATCCCGCTCTTGATGAGCTTCATCGGCAATGCGGTCAGGATGGCGTCGCCATACCTTTCTTCCGTCACGTGCAAGGCAGCGTGGAAATGATACTTCATCCTCAACAAAGAGGCGATGATGTGCGCTTGATCAACACCTCCGGTTCGGGACCGACCGACATCCAACTCCTGCAGACCAATGATGTCGGGAGACAGATCGGCGATCACGTGTGCAATTCGAGCCGGATCCAACTTGCGATCGGTGCCGATGCAACTGTGGACGTTGTAGCTGAGTATCTTGAGGATCTTGCCAGGCGGGTCTGGGTTTTCGGGTCGTTGAGATGCCATGACGCTGGGAACCCCTTAGCCTCGGTTTCGTTCCCTGTCAGCAGATTCCGGAGGAGGGTATGATCTCCAGGCAGCGCCTGTTCAAAGTTCTCGTTCTCGTCGCAGTCTTGTTCGCCGCGGTGATCGTGTACCGAAGCCTCGGGCGCTATACGTGGACGGAAATCCAGGCGTCTGTCCGTTCCATCCCCGTTAGCCACCTGATCTCGTCCCTCGGGTTCGTCATTGCCTCCTACGTCTGTCTTACAGGGTTCGACTGGTTGGCAGTCCGATATGCCGGGCGGCCGCTCAGCTATCCGAGGGCGGCACTGGCTTCGTTCACGGGGTTGTCCATCGGCCACAACGTGGGGTTGGCGGCGCTGAGCAGCGGCGCCGTTCGCTACCGCTTCTATTCCCGTTGGGGATTGTCAACAGCACAAGTCGCTAAAGTGATCGTCTTCTGCGGTGTGACGGTCGGTCTCGGTCTCAGCACGTTAGCGTCAATTGCACTTCTGTCCTCGCCGGGCGGAAGAGGCGATATGCTTGGGCTTTCCGGCACCGCATCGGTTGTGCTGGGGCTGGCAATCCTAGCACTTCCTGGCGGCTATCTCGTCGTTTGCTGGCGCTGGAGGCGAGCACTGACCGTTGGTAAATGGAGCTTCGAACCACCTCCACTTCGTCTTGCGCTCGGGCAGGTGGTGGTCGGTACCTTGAATTTTGCCTGCGTCGCCGGCGCGATACACCAGTTAATGCTGGGTGTTTCCAGCGTCGGCTACTTGCCGGTTGCCACAGCCTATGTGACATCCAACATCGCTTCACTGGTTAGCCATGTCCCTGGCGGGCTGGGCGTGTTGGAGGCCACGATGTTGGGGCTTCTGCCGCACGCCAGCGCCATTGGTGCGCTCGTTGCGTTTCGCGTACTTTATTTCTTTGTGCCATTGATGATCGGGGTGCCGGTATTGATCGCGAGCGAAGCGTACTTCAAACGGCGCTCTCCAACACTAGCGGAGCAGACGGCGAGCTAATCTTCCGGCCGTACGACGGATGAGAGCCACGATTGGACGGATGGGCCAGAAAGGCTGCTTCGGGTCGAAGAGGCCAGTGCCCACCAGTGAATCTGTATCCCCCTCCGATCGAACCATCTCAAAAGGCCGAAGGCCACGGCGCTGGACGTTTAGCCGGTCGATGGCGACAATTAGAGACCCCGTCTCCTCAACGATCGTCTTCACCTCTTCGGCAGTGCAACCCATATGTTCAGCCAAAAGATCATCGCGGATAGCCGTTACGGCTCTGTGGCCTTCGGCGGAGCGCGTCTCCACTGCAAGGTCACATTCGGTGTCGAGGCCCTCCGATCGGTTGTTGAGGTTGGACGAACCGACACGGATGAAGCGATCGTCCACGATGATGACCTTGGAATGGACGATGATTTCCTTTTCACCTTCCTCGCCATCCGGCGTAACTGCGTAGAAGACGCGCAACCTGTTGTACCGGTCGACGCGCTTCAGGCGACGAATGAGCCGGTTGCGGTTTTGCCCCATCATTGCCTGCTCGAGGAAGCCGTGGGATTCTCTTGTTACCACAACAACCACTTCGGGGCCTTGCCGGGCCTTCAGGCGCTTGGCCAGCGTGCGAGCAACACCGAAGGAGGCCAGATACTGCGTCTCTATATACAGATGCCGCTGGGCCGCCCTCAACGCCTCATGAGTGAGGCGAATTGCTTCTCGATGGCCGCGACGCCCTTTCCAGTTCCAGGCCTCGGTCAACGCCAGGGCAGTATTGCAATCGGTCAAGGCAGCGGGAAGGTCTGCGGGCCACGGGTTTGCTCCGGGGGTCTGTCTTGTTGGCTGTAGCACTTCACCCGTCTGCCTTCGCCACCTATCGCGCGCCATATCTGCAACGAAGAGGGCCGGGGGACCGGTGACAATCGTCTGAACATCGTGGACGGGCCCGTATGGGGCGCCATCCGGCGACACACGCAACGGGTTGTCTAGACGGTGGCTCCGGTCATCCCACCGTCGAGAGGTCAAATCAATACCGCCCAGGAATGCAGTTCGATCATCGATGGAAACAACCTTCTGATGATGGCTCCCGCGCAGGGGATGATCAAAGTCGAGCTTGATGTGGATGCGGGGGTGATCGCTCCACTCCATCTTGCCGAACATCTTAAGGCTTCTGCTGGAGTAGACAGGCCCCATACCCCAGATCAACAAGCGAACCTCAAGTTCCGGGTTTGCGTCCACAAGATCACGTAGAAGCTGACCCAAGGTCTCCTCCGACGCTCCGGGACGGAGTCTGATTTCTGGATTGAAGTCCCAGCCAATAATGAAAATGGAGCGTTGCGCCTGCCGTAAGACCTGATCAAGTCTTTGAAAGTATTCCGCTCCGTCCACCAGAAATGCGACCTTTTCCGCTTGCGCGCTTCGCCATGCATTCAGTCCGGGCTTGATGATGGGATCAGGTCTGGCAGTTTGATGCTTCGATTTTGCGGTTACGGTCACGTCCACCTTAGGCCCCCGGAGCTGCGATCGCAGGGGAACGTGGAATGCTGCCGATTGTTCCAATCGGGAAGACTGCAGCCGGCGGCGGCGACGCTACATACTACGCATACGCCGGCGGGTTGTCATTCTCATCGGGATTGGGTGTAGGAGCCTCATCAGGTAACCGGTCCGGTTCCGGCTCGTCGATCGGTGGCTCCGGTTTCCAATCCGGGGTCGGAATGGGTGGGTTTTCCTGTGGCTCGCGCGGATCAACCATAAACACTCCTTATGTGCACACTACAAAACAAGGCTTTGGCCAGTTTCGTTCCTTCGACACCGAGATGCTTTTTCGCGACCCCTTCTCCACTCGCAACCGCTTGCTATCTACCTGATGACACCAACGCGACGAGTCAACTCGGGAGATCAATGTGGCTCACATGCAAGATCACTACGCAAACTGGCTTCGTGACGCTCATGCGATGGAAGAGCAGGCTGTCACGATGCTTGCCGCTCAGGCGAGACGATTGGAAAACTACCCGATGCTGAGGGAGCGCATCCACCTCCATCTCGCCGAAACGCAAGGGCATGAGAAGTCGCTCAGACTCCTTCTGGAGAAGCTTCCTGAAGGTCGATCTTCGGTGCTGAAGGACGTAACAGGGCGAGTGGCCGCGACCCTCCAGGGGCTATCGGGCGCGTTCACTCAGGACGAAGTGATCAAGGGCGCCATGGCCAGCTACGCATTTGAGCATGCGGAAATAGCAGCCTACCGAGTCCTGATCGCGGCAGCTGACGAAGTGGGAGAAGCCGAAGCGAAATCGGTATTTGAGAATATCCTGCAGGAGGAGGTGGCGATGGCATCGTGGCTACAAGACAACCTGGATGACACGACGCGCATTTTCTTGATGCGGGACGAACGGGAGCTTCAGGCGAAGCGCTGACGTCTCCAGCTCATTAAAGCAAATGCCTCCTGCGAGTAAGTTACGCTGCGCCGATGGGAGGGCCATCGGAGAAGGATTGCGCCGCCCGTTGCAGGTGCGGCACAACCTGGTGCGTCAGTTCAAACACGCAATTATTTGTCGTCGAGGTGATTTGCGTCGTGGTCGTGGAACTGCTCGGTCTGGACGGCCTTGCTGTCGAGGCCACGGTCGCGGGAGTGTTGTGCCTTGTCTCGGTTTGACAGAACCATGTTTTCCGGGAGAACTGACTTATCTATATCCGTCAAGGCTCCGGTTCCACTCTGCTTGCCTTTGGACCCTCCGGGACCAAAGTGCTTCGAGTCGGCGTTGGCCATCTTCTGTCTCCTTCATCTGCTGCGTCCGCCTGCTGCGACGTGACTTACGTGAGCTAAACCACGGCGTAGACGAATTGATCCGGTGTGAGAGCTTATTTGTCGGCGCCACGCCGGTAGCCGCGCGTGAATTCACGCGCGCTTAGGCAGACTCGCTTCTTGCCGGAGGATGGAGGTGGTGGAGCGGCTTGATTGGAAGCTGGCTAGCCAGAGTTGCGTTGAGAGAATGCCCACGAAGGCGGCGTTGTCCCGGAAACCGCTGACCGGCTGGGCCTGACACTTTTGATAAAGTTTGGCGACTGCCGCTGGATTGAACAGTCCGCCCTCCCGGATCTTCTCAGGGCCTAGGAGTTCGTTCAGGTAGTCTGGCTCCGGCTTAAAGAACGAACTGCTATCGGGTGCGCGGTAAGGCTGCTTCGGTCGCCGCACTACCTCCCTTGGCAGGAGATCACCAGCGATCCGGCGCAGGATGTGCTTTTCCTCCAATCCTTTCAGTTTCGCTCCAGGCGGGAGTCGGTTTGCGAACTCAATCAGCCGGGGGTCGAGGAAAGGAAAGCGGCCTTCGACGCCGTTGGCCATTGTCATCCGATCCCCTTGGCTGGAGAGAATATAGCCTGGAAGCAAGAAGCGAGTTTCCAGATATTGGGCCTGATGCAGCGCGTGCCAGCGGCCGAAATCTGCGGGAAGGCGAGAGGTGAGCTCTTCTGCTGCGTCGTAGCCTGCCAGGCTCTCCCTGAGATCACTGGCATAGAAGATCTTGGCGGCCGCAGTGCTGCGAAAGCGGGGGCGATGCGAGAATAGCGGATCGTCTGTTCCGTCTCCACCCGCGCCAAAAAAAGCCGCCAGATATTCGGGTGTCTGTTGTTTTAGACCAGGCAAATAGGGGTAGAGCTTGCGGAACAGGTGCGGGCGGACGCGGGAGCCGGGTTGCCTTGCGCAGAAGCGACGGACCTTGGCCTCTCGGAATATGTCATAGCCAGCGAACACCTCGTCGGCACCTTCGCCCGTCAGCACCACCTTCATACCGGACTGCCTGACGAGCCCGGATAAAGAGAGCAGCGGCGCGGGTGCTGTACGTAGAACTGGGCGTTCGGCAAAGCGGACCACCTGCGGAAAGACCTTGCTGATTTGCGAAGGTCCGCACGCGATCGCGCGATGACGGGTACCCAGCGCCTCCGCTACCTGACGCTGAAACGACCGTTCGTCGTGCTCCGCACTTTCAAAATTCACGGAGAACGTGTTCAGACCACCTGCTGCCATGGGGCTCGCTAGCGCCACGATCAATGAAGAGTCGAGGCCTCCGGAGAGGTAGGAGCCCACCGGGACGTCAGCACGCATTCTCAGTTGCACAGCGTCCCGCAACAGTGCCAGCAGTTCTTCTTCCTGTGCGCCGGGATGTTCTGGTGGGCGTAGGTCTGCAAGATCCGGGTAGGTGAGGTGATAATATTGTTTCACCTCAACCCTTCCGTCTTCCACGACCAGAGCGGCTCCGGGCTCCAGTTCAGAAATTCCCTTGAAGACCGTCCGTGGCGCGATGGGCGCCCATAGGGTGAAAATCTGATCCAGCGCAATGGGGTCAAGTTCGGCTTCGATCCCAGGCACTGCAAGGAGCGCCTTTGCCTCGGAGGCAAAGATGAGCGCGCCTCGGTGTTGGGTGTAAAAGAGTGGTCGGACACCGACACGGTCACGGGCGATGAGCATGCGCCGGCGCCGGCCGTCCCAGATCGCGAAGGCAAAGTCGCCGTTCAAGCGGCTCAGGCATTGGTCTCCATATTGTGCATAGAGCTGAAGAAGGACCTCGGTGTCGCTACCGGTGCGGAACCGGTAGCCGCGGGCTTTAAGCTCTTCGCGCAGTTCGAGGTAGTTGAAGATTTCACCGTTGAAGGCGATAACGAGATTGCCGTCCGGCGTTGACATCGGTTGCTGTCCGTCGCCAAGGCCAACGATTGAGAGACGCACGTGAGCCAGGCCGACGCCGGGGTTCCAGTAAATGCCTCGGCCATCAGGACCACGATGAGCGATCGCGTCGGCCATGGCTGAAAGCAAGGGCTCGGGGCCGCCTGGAACGTCGACCTCACCGACAAAACCTGCAAATCCGCACATGCTCGGTACCCCAGCCCGTCAACAGCCTCCTCTCCAGTACACGATAGCGGTGCAGGAGCCGTTAAGCGCTGCTCTTGCGATGAAGGGAAAGGAAAGCTGGTAAACTGCCGGTTAAATCGGACGCGCGCTCTGAATTACGGTCGGCCAAAGCTCAGACACGGTGGGGTGGATCGGCACTGCCCAACGTAGTTGGTCAGAACTGGCGCCTGCATTCATCATGTCCAACACGCCGTGGATCGCCTCATCTCCGCCCGAGCCTAGGATCGCTGCGCCAAGGATCGTTCCGGTATCAGCCTCCATGACGATTTTCATGAGCCCCTGCGTCTCACCTTTTTCGATCGCCCGCCCGACGCGAGACATTGGCCGGCTCCCAACCAGAACCTTCCTTCCGTCCTTGGAAGCCTGCGCCTCGGTTATGCCAACCCGACCGAGCGGTGGGTCGATGTAAAGCGCGTAACCGAGCACCCGTTGCGATACCTTGCGATCCTCAGCGTCGAGCAGGTTTGCGGCAACGATCTCGAAATCGTTATAGGCGGTGTGGGTGAAGGCGCCTTTGCCGTTGCAATCCCCAAGCGCCCAGATCCCTTCAACATTGGTCGAGAGGTAGTCGTTCACCTTGATGTAGCCGCGGTCGTCCACTTCTACGCCTGCAGCCTCCAGGCCCAAATCGTCTGTATTGGGGCGTCGACCGGTGGCGAGGAGGACATCTGAGCCGATTACCTCCGGTTCGCCGTCGGTGCAAGAGAGGCCGACCGCGACGCCACGCGGACGGCGGCTGAACCGGATGCACTCGGCGCTGGTGCGCACCTGTATCCCTTCCGTTTCTAGGATTTCACGTATGGCGTCGGAAATCTCGGGATCTTCGCGTCCGATCAAGCGGTCGCTCTTCTCGACGATCGTCACGTCTGCGCCGAAGCGGCGATACATCTGCGCAAATTCGAGCCCAATATAGCTTCCACCGATGACCACGAGATGCTCGGGAACACGATCAAGCATCACGATGCTGCTGTTGGTCAGGTAGTCGATGTCGTTCACACCTGGAAGATCTGGAACGGCGGCACGTCCACCGACATTGATGAATACCTGTGGCGCTTCCAGAACCTCCTCACCCACACGTATCCGCGTCGGCCCCTCGAAGCGTGCGTGGCCTCGGATCAGTGTGCAGCGCTCCATACCGCTGAGCCAGTTTTCGTTGTTGCCGCGCGCGTTGAGTGTCACCTGGTGGGAGCGTTGCATCACCTTTTTCATATCGATCCGCACACTTGCATCGACATGAACACCGTAGTCCTCAGCACGCCGCGCAAGATTTGCAGCGTATGCGCTGGCCACCAGCGCCTTGGTGGGCATGCAACCGGTGTTGACGCAGGTGCCGCCGACATGCTTTCGCTCAATAATGGCGACGGACTTGCCGACGGCGGCGAGGCGACCGGCAAGCGGCGGCCCGGCCTGGCCGGTTCCGATGATGATGGCGTCGAAGCTCTTCATGACACAGCTACCAAGGTCACCGCATTGAGGATCAGCCACGCGCCGATGATGGCCACGGCATCTTCGGCAAGCGCGGCTGGGGTGTCTTTTCTAAACGCCGTAGCGAGGCGGGCGCGGATCGCCGCCCCGCCCAGCGTTCCAACGACCGCTCCGATGGCGCCTGCACTAAGCGCTCCCAGCCAGAGGCCGAAGCCTGCTCCCAAGGCAGCCCCTGCAAACGCACCGATCACGACGCGACCCGCAAACTGAACGGGTACCTTGCGGCTGGGTGTTGTCGGAAGCTTGTCAGTCACGAGTTCGCCGGCGGCAAGAATCGTCAGTATGACAACCGCCCAGATGGAGGTGAGGAAGGACAGCCATGTCCCCGTCAGCGCGAGGAAACCGAGATAGGCGCCCCAGGCGACCGCAGCGGCGGCGACCATGGTGCGAAGACCTGCAATAACGCCGATAAGCAATGCTAGGAGGTATATCATGGAATGCCTTTCCGACTGGAGCGACAGGACGGTATGATCCAAGCACGCCGCCGCCAGGAGTCAAGCAGGTCGTCGAAATGCTGTCTTTCGCGTTGGCATAACAGGCTATGGCTATGGCCATGGCAATGGGTAGGCCCTATGATCACCGGCAGTTTGGTGGAGGAGCCAACTCTCATTGCGTCATAGATTCGTGATCGCGTCGATCGTCTGCCTGATCATGGTGGGGACCGTCATAACGGGTGGCGGAAGCATCGTATCCCGCAGCTACATGGAGGAGACGGCTGCACAGGCGCAGACGACGTTGCGCCTTGCCATCGCCGCGCTGGAGGGACATCTCAAGCGATACGAGGCGCTGCCCGCGTTGATAGCGGACCAGGAGACTGTCAAGAATCTGGTGCAGCGGCCGGACGACGGGCAGTTGCAGGCCATCACGAACGCCTACCTGAAAGAGATCAATGCGCTTCTGACGTCATCCGACATTTACGTGATGACGCTGGACGGCAATACGGTCGCCGCAAGCAACTACGACGAGACGCTAAGCTTCGTAGGTGAGAACTTCAGTTACCGCCCCTATTTCCAAGAGGCTGCACGCGGCGCGCAATCGCGGTTCTATGCCCTTGGAACGACTTCGCAGAAGCGGGGATATTATTTCGGATCTCCCGTCCTGGTCGCTGGCGAGGTTCGCGGCGTGATCGTCTTTAAGGTGGACATCGACGCGATAGAACAATCATGGAACGGCGGTGACAGCCGGATCTTCGTTTCCGATCCCGAGGGCATCATCTTCATGACCGGAACGCCGCAATGGCTTTATGCAGCCATCGAGCCGCTGACGCCAGAACGGTTGGCGCGAACGGAGGCTTCTCGCAGGTACGCCGATGCTGAACTGCGCGATCTGCCGGTAAAACGCAGCACCTATGCCGGACAAGCCACGATGACCATCTCTGGTGAATCGTCGGAGCGTGAATATCTCGTTGCTTCGGCACGGATGGAAGATGCCGGCTGGACCGTCAACGTCCTGGTCGACACCGGAACCGTGCGCGCCCAGACGAAGACCACGATCGTTGCGGTTTTGCTTTTCCTGGGCCTTGCGGGGCTCTTTCTTGCCGTCATCCTGCAACGACGTGCTCGCCTCAACGAGCGGATCCAAATGCAGGCGCATGCGAAGGAGGAGTTGGAGCGCAGAGTTGTTGAGCGCACCGCCGACCTCGCCCGGGTCAACAGCATGATCAAGACAGAGATTGCTGAACGTCGCCTGACGGAGCAACGCCTTCGCCAGACCCAGGCCGATCTCATACAGGCAGGAAAGCTTGCGGGGCTTGGCCAAATGTCGGCGGCACTGTCTCACGAGTTCAACCAGCCATTAGCTGCTGCCAAGACCTACGCTGAGAGTGCTTCCATGTTGATCGGGCTGGGGCGGATCGACGAAGCCAGCGACAACGTTCGGCGAATCTCTGCCCTTATCGACCGTATGGCGTCGATCAGCCGACACCTCCGTAACTTCGCCCGCAAGCCGAAGGAGAAACTAGGGGCTGTGTCGCTTGAGGAGGTGGTACGCGACACGCTTGAGATCGTAGCGGCCCGGCTGGCAACGGCGAAGGCGGAGTTGGAGGTGACAATCGAAGACGGCTTGCCGCCTGTGCAGGCGGGGGCGGTCCGCCTGCAGCAGGTGCTGGTCAATATCATCACCAATGCTGCCGATGCTGTCGAAGACCTCGCCGACCGCAGGATCGAGGTGTCGGCGTCCTTGGAGAATGCAGGGAAGATCGCGATCCGCGTCAGGGATCATGGTGTCGGGGTTCCTGCCGCAATCCAGGAGCGTATCTTCGATCCGTTCTTCACGACGAAGGGGGTCGGCAAGGGCCTCGGGCTTGGACTTTCGATCTCCTACAACATCGTCAAGGATTTTGGCGGCCTTCTCATCGTGCGCAACCATCCGGAAGGCGGGGCCGTCTTTGTCGTAGAACTGGACATCGCCTCACAGACAGCGCTCGAGGCTGCAGAATGAGCGAGCAACGGGTACTTCTTGTCGATGACGAAGAGGAGTTGCGGCGATCCACGGCCCAGGCTTTGGAACTCTTCGGCCTGTCTGTCCAAGCATTCGCCACGGCGGACGAAGTCATGGAACTGGCAGGCTTCAGCTTCGACGGAGTGATTGTGACGGACATTCGGATGCCGGGAACGGATGGCATGACGCTGCTGCACCGCATCCGAGAACTTGACCCTGAAATCCCCGTAATCCTTGTGACCGGTCATGGCGACGTCCAACTGGCCGTGAAGGCTATGCGAGAGGGTGCCTACGACTTCCTCGAAAAACCTTTCACGCCGCAGCATCTGGCCGGTGTCATCCGGCGCGCGCTGGACCGGCGGGCGCTGGTGCTCGAGAACCGCAGGCTTAAGGCTGTAGCCGGCAAGCGGGACGACCTGGAGGCGCGTCTGCCGGGACGCACTCAGGTCATGGTCGATCTCCGCTATCGCATTCGCGCGATCGGCGCGACGGAAGCCGACACCTTGATCATTGGCGATACAGGGGCCGGCAAGGAAGTTGTAGCCCGCGCTTTGCACGACATCAGTCCTCGCGCCAACCGGCCCTTCATCGCAATCAACTGCGCCGCGCTTCCTGATAACCTCATCGAAAGCGAACTCTTCGGCCATGAAGCCGGTGCGTTTCCTGGTGCACTGCGCGCCCGATACGGCAAGTTCGAGCATGCACGAGGCGGAACGATCCTGCTCGACGAGATCGGCTCTTTGCCCTTCGACCTGCAGGCGAAGTTCCTGCGTGTTCTGCAGGAGCGGGTGATCAGCCGCCTCGGGTCCAACGAACTCGTGCCGCTCGACGTCCGTTTTATCGCAACCAGCAAAGTGGATCTCGAGGCGGAGGTGGCTGCCGGCAGATTTCGCGCCGACCTGCTGTACCGCTTGAATGTCGCTACGATCCGCGTTCCGTCGCTGCAGCAGCGGCGCGCGGATATTCCGCTTCTATTTCTGCATCTTGTGCGGGAGGCTGCGGCCCGCTTTGGCCGGGATGATCTGGAAGTACCTCCTGACGTCCTTTCAGCCGTCGGACAGAAAGACTGGCCGGGGAATGTGCGTGAGCTTCGCAATGCCGCCGATCGGATGGTTCTGGGTCTTGAGGTCGCGCCTGGCGAACCTCATGTGAGCGGCGGTGACGGCGGCAGCCGGCTGGCCGAAAAGGTGGCGAGCTTCGAGAAGACCATCATCGCCGGTGCCATAGCGGCGCATGGCGGAGCGCTTCGACCAGTCTACGAAGCCCTCGGGATTTCCCGGAAGACACTTTACGAGAAGATGCAGAAGTACGGACTGGACAAGAAAATGCTGGGCCCCCATCAAGCCGCTTATGACGAGCGCGATGGGTGAAGCTGAAGATGGGTAGATTTCCACCCATCTCTTCGGCGTCCTGTTCCGATTTCCACCCATTCGATGGCGAAGCGGTCGACAAAGCCTGAAGATGTATGAAGTTGAAGATTGCCAGCCTCGTATGGTGAACCTCTAGATCAGTTCAGGCTGGCGCGGGAGGGACTTGCGCCGGTTCAAGCATATTCATCTGGAGGAGTATGATGAAAACTTTGAACGCCATCATTGGCGCAACCGCTCTTGCGGCCGCCACCCTGTTTTCCGCAGTCGCCGGCGCGCAGACCTACCCTGACCGCACGATCACGATGGTTGTGCCC
>DASYHX010000232.1:0-4769 GCA_035998065.1 Pseudorhizobium sp. | reverse complement strand
CGTTACCCATCTGCCCACCGAGAAGCGCAACATCGCGCAGGTCTTCCAGTTTCCGGTGATCTACGACACGATGACCGTCTACGACAATCTGGCCTTCCCGCTGCGAAACCGCAGGCTGCCGGAGGCCGAGGTGGACAAGCGCGTAAGCGATATCCTGTCGATGATCGATCTATCCGACTGGGCAGGCCGCAAGGCGCAGGGGCTGACCGCCGACCAGAAGCAGAAGATCTCGCTAGGCCGCGGGCTTGTGCGAAGCGACGTCAACGCGATCCTCTTCGACGAGCCGCTGACGGTGATCGACCCGCACATGAAGTGGGTGCTGCGCTCGCAGCTGAAGCGGCTGCATCGTCAATCCGGCTTCACCATGGCCTATGTGACCCACGACCAGACCGAAGCCCTGACCTTCGCCGACAAGGTGGTGGTCATGTACGAAGGCGAGATCGTCCAGATCGGCACGCCGGTGGAGCTGTTTGAACGGCCACGCCACACCTTCGTCGGCTATTTCATTGGGTCGCCGGGTATGAATTTCATGCCTGCCGCCGTGAATGGCTCCGCCCTGGTTGTGGGGGATCAGCAAATACCGTTGGAGGGCCAGCCGGTAACTGCACCCAACGCCAAGCTCGAACTCGGCATCAGGCCGGAGTTCGTCCGAGTGGCCCGGGAGGGAATGCCGATTTCGATTTCTCGGATTGAAGACGTCGGGCGACAGAAGATCGTCCGCGCAAGCTTTCAAGGCTATCCGCTAGCAGCCGTCATGTCCGAGGATAGCGAAATCCCTGCAGACCCGCGTGTCACCTTCGATCCTGCTGGTCTCAACCTCTATGCAGACTCCTGGCGTGTCGAGGCGGGAGGCCAACAATGAACAAGACGTGGAACAACAAGGCTTGGTTCCTGGTGTTGCCGGTGCTCCTGCTCGTCGCATTCTCTGCGATCATCCCGTTGATGACGGTGGTGAATTATTCGGTGCAGGACACCTTCGGTAACAACCAGTTCTTCTGGGCAGGCACGGACTGGTTCAGTGACGTCCTGCACTCCGACCGGTTCTGGGATGCCCTGGTCCGCAACCTGATCTTCTCCTTCGTCATCCTGGCGATCGAAATCCCGCTCGGCATCTTCATCGCCTTGAATATGCCGAAGACGGGGATCGGCGTGCCGGTCTGCCTCGTGCTGATGGCGCTGCCGCTCCTGATCCCCTGGAACGTCGTGGGCACCATTTGGCAGGTCTTCGGCCGCGTCGATATTGGTCTCCTTGGCCATTACCTGCGCATCCTCGGGATCGACTACAACTATACGCAGGATCCGGTAGACGCCTGGGTCACGGTCATCGTGATGGATGTCTGGCACTGGACCAGCCTCGTCGTGCTTCTGTGTTACGCCGGCCTCGTCTCGATCCCCGACGCCTATTATCAGGCCGCTAAGATCGACGGCGCGTCGCGCTGGTCCGTGTTCCGCTATATCCAACTGCCGAAGATGAAGCGCGTGCTGCTGATTGCGGTCCTGCTGCGCTTCATGGACAGCTTCATGATCTATACGGAGCCTTTCGTAGTTACAGGCGGCGGCCCCGGCAACTCAACCACCTTCCTGTCGATCGACCTCGTGAAGATGGCCGTTGGCCAGTTCGACCTGGGTCCGGCAGCGGCCATGTCGATCATCTACTTCCTCATCATCCTGCTGCTGTCATGGGTCTTCTACACCGTGATGACCAGCCAGGATGCGAAGAGCTAGGAGGGGCACCATGAGCACGTCGAATGTCAAAAGTAGCTGGTCCTGGATCGTCCCGACACTCTACATCCTGTTTTTGATGCTGCCGATCTACTGGCTGATCAACATGAGCTTCAAAAGCAACTCCGAGATCCTTGGCAACTTCTCGCTGTGGCCTCAAAGCCCGACGCTGCGCAACTACATGGTGATCTTCACCGACCCTTCCTGGTACAACGGCTACATCAATTCGATCATCTACGTGATCCTGAACACCGTCATCTCGGTGACGGTGGCGCTGCCTGCTGCCTACGCCTTCTCTCGCTACCGGTTCCTCGGCGACAAGCATCTGTTCTTCTGGCTGCTCACCAACCGTATGGCGCCGCCGGCAGTCTTCGCCCTGCCCTTCTTCCAGCTCTACTCCGCCTTCGGCCTCATCGACACACACATCGCGGTGGCAATCGCGCATTGCCTCTTCAACGTGCCGCTGGCGGTGTGGATCCTGGAGGGCTTCATGTCGGGCGTCCCGAAGGAGATCGACGAGACAGCCTATATCGACGGCTACTCCTTTCCGCGGTTCTTCGTGAAGATCTTCATGCCGCTGATTGCGTCCGGCATTGGCGTCGCTGCCTTCTTCTGCTTCATGTTCTCGTGGGTGGAGCTGCTTATTGCGAGAACTCTGACCACCACGGACGCCAAGCCAATTGCAGCAACTATGACCCGCACTGTTTCGGCCTCGGGTATGGATTGGGGTGTGCTGGCGGCAGCAGGCGTGCTGACCATCATTCCAGGCGCCCTGGTGATCTATTTCGTTCGCAATTATATTGCCAAGGGCTTTGCCCTGGGGAGGGTATGATGGCCGCAGCTTCAACACGCAGCCGCCGCTGGCCAATAGCTCTCGCGGGTGTCGTCGCCGTTTACGGCGCAGCTGCACTGGCATTGGTCCTGGCCTTGCCGGTCAAGGACGGCGAGCGCGACTGGTTCGCGCCTTTGTCTCCCGGTGGATGGATGGCGTGGTCATTCCCGACGGCCATGTTCTTTCTGACGATCCTGGCGCTCCTGTCGCTGATGGCTGTCTGGGAATATGCGCGTCCGGGAGGGCATCCGAGGCTCGGCATTCTGCGGTTCGAGACGACACGAGGCGACCGGCTCTTCATTTCGCTGCTCGGATCAGCTTTTATCAATCTCGCATGGCTGGGGCTCGTCGGCGCCAGCCTGTGGTGGTCCCTTGCGATCAGCTTCCTCTACACGATTATCGTGTTCAGGACCGTCTGAAGCAGGTGAAGATCACGCTCCTGACGGGAGCGTGCTGAGGAAATGCAATCGCAACCTGGGAGGATGATATGCGACGGCATCTTATGACAACGACGGCAGCGGTGCTGCTTGCTATGACGGGCAGTGCCTTTGCCGGAATGGAAGAGGCAAGGCAGTTCCTCGATGCGGAGATCGGCGACATGTCGACGCTTTCCCGCGAAGAGCAGGAACAGGAAATGCAGTGGTTCATTGACGCGGCGCAGCCCTTTGCCGGCGCCGACATCAAGGTGGTCTCGGAGACGATCACCACCCACGAGTATGAAGCGAAGGTTCTGGCGCCGGCTTTCACGGCCATCACCGGCATCAAGATCACCCACGACCTGATCGGCGAAGGGGACGTTGTTGAAAAACTGCAGACACAGATGCAGTCGGGCGAGAACATCTACGACGCCTATGTCAACGACAGCGATCTGATCGGTACCCATTGGCGTTACCAGCAGGCCCGCTCGCTGACCGACTGGATGGCGAACGAAGGCAAGGACGTCACCAATCCAGGCCTCGACCTGGAAGACTTCATCGGCCTGAAGTTCACGACAGCACCGGACGGCGACCTCTACCAGCTGCCCGACCAGCAATTCGCCAACCTCTACTGGTTCCGCTACGATTGGTTCAACGACGAGAAAAACAAGGCGGACTTCAAGGAGAAGTACGGTTACGATCTCGGCGTTCCGGTCAACTGGTCAGCCTATGAGGACATCGCTGAATTCTTCACCGGCCGTGAGATTGACGGCAAGAAGGTCTATGGCCACATGGACTACGGTAAGAAGGATCCGTCGCTTGGCTGGCGCTTCACCGACGCCTGGCTCTCCATGGCCGGCAACGGCGACAAAGGCCTTCCGAACGGTCTGCCGGTTGATGAGTGGGGCATCAAGGTGGACGAGAATTCGCGTCCCGTGGGCTCTTGCGTTGCCCGCGGCGGCGATACCAACGGCCCAGCGGCAGTCTATTCCATTCAGAAATACCTGGACTGGATGAATGCCTATGCGCCCGCCGCCGCCCAGGGGATGACGTTCTCGGAATCAGGCCCGGTACCTGCTCAGGGCGAGATCGCGCAGCAGATGTTCATGTACACGGCGTTTACCGCCGACATGGTCAAGGACGGGCTGCCGGTCGTCAACGAGGACGGCACGCCGAAGTGGCGGTTTGCGCCGTCTCCGCATGGCGTCTATTGGAAGGACGGCATGAAGCTTGGCTATCAGGACGTGGGTTCCTGGACCCTTCTGAAATCCACGCCGGACGATCGGGCGAAGGCAGCCTGGCTTTATGCCCAGTTCGTTACGTCCAAGACGGTCGACGTTAAGAAAAGTCATGTCGGGCTGACGCTCATTCGCGAAAGCACTATCCAGCACGAGAGCTTCACCGAACGTGCTCCGAAGCTCGGCGGCTTGATCGAGTTCTACCGGTCTCCTGCCCGCGTCCAGTGGTCTCCGACGGGCACCAACGTTCCGGACTATCCGAAGCTCGCCCAGCTCTGGTGGCAGGCGATTGGTGATGCCTCTTCCGGCGCAAAGACGCCGCAGGAAGCGATGGACTCGCTCTGCGCCGAGCAGGAAAAGGTCATGGAGCGTCTCGAGCGTGCTGGCGTTCAGGGCGACATCGGTCCAAAGCTCGCCGAGGAGCATGACCTCGAATATTGGAACGCGGAAGCTGTAAAGGCAGGAAATCTCGCCCCTCAGCTGAAGATCGAGGACGAGAAGGAAAAGCCTATCACGGTCAACTACGACGAGCTGGTGAAAAGCTGGCAGTCGAACTAATCG
>DASYHX010000226.1:0-6158 GCA_035998065.1 Pseudorhizobium sp. | reverse complement strand
ACCCTTGTGCTTATGGGGCAGGGGAGTTAGCCGCCTGCCTCCGCAGACGCACGTTGATAAAAGCGCCGGATTGAGAGGTGGGACGAGCGGAGGTCGAGGTTGATTGCGCGACGCGCTGCTGCGCGATCCCGCTGAATGATCGCCTCGATGACGTTGGCATGGATGCGAACGCCGTTGTTGAAGATCCGGTAGAACAGGCCTTCATCCTTGCGCGCAGAAGCTACGATCGGGCCCGTGCGAAGCCACAGTGTCGAGATGATGTCCAGAAGTTGCGGATAGCCGCCGGCACGATAGATCTCGAAATGGAATGCCTGGTTACCGGCAAGTGCCGCATCAAAGTCGCGGATCTCGAGGGCTTCCTGGATGCTGTCGTTGTGGCGTCTCAAGGCATCAATAAACGCCGGGTTCTTCGGTGCGCTGGCCGCCCGCTCTGCTGCGTAGCCTTCCAGCTGCATGCGCACGCGAATATAATTTTCATGATCAGAAGCGAGATAGGGCGCAACCCGAAGCGTCCGCGGTCCCGATTGCTCAATGGCACGTTCCGCAATGAGACGCGCCACCGCCTCGCGCACTGGCATCGGGCTTGTGCCGAAGACTTCCGCAAGGGCGCGGATGGAAACCTGCTCGCCCGGAAGGAATTCGCCCTTGAGCAGCCCAAGCCGAAGGCTCTGGTAGACCCGATCCTGCACCGTCGACACATCGACCGGCACCAGCGTCCGCTGGCTTTTCATCGTCGGATCGAAAGTGTTCACGTTCTGTGGCCTCGCTCGGTCATTAAATCAGTCTCGCCAGCTTTGAGCGCCTGCGCGGCTTCAAGCTGACGGTCGTTCTACGTTCAATCGAGGGAGCGCACAACGAAAAGCAAAAAATCCGCAATTTAAGATGTGTGATCACATATCTCAAAGCTTTACAGGGTGAGAGGCGTGTGGTTACATATCCGCAGTGCTTCAGGAGGACCCTTGTCGATTGACGCCCAAGGGTGCGGCACACGGACAGTCACTTGGGAGGAGAAGAATATGAGAAGTCTCGTCATGAGCGCGGTCTCGGCCGCAGCCGCATTAAGCGCAACAGCCCTTCACGCCGAGCCATTGAAGATCGGCATCATCGAGAGCCTTTCCGGCGCGCAGACATCTACGGGTCGCCTTTACGCCAATGCCGTTAAGTATGGCGTCGATCGCATCAACGAGGCAGGCGGCTTCAACGGTGAACCGGTCGTCGTGACCGAATATGACAACGCCGGCGGCTCGCCCGAAGCAGCCGACAAGTTTCGTCAGGCTGTTGCCGATGGCGTCGATATCATTTTCCAGGGCGCTTCCTCGGCCATCGCCGGACAACTCACCGAAGACGTGCGCAAGCACAACATCCGCAATCCCGGCAAGGAAGTGATCTTTATCAACCTGGGCGGCGAGGCCATGGAACTGACGGGCGACAAGTGCCAGTTCTATCACTTCCGCTACACCACGACCGCTCCGATGCGGGTGAACGCGCTTGTCAGCGCGATGAAGGAATCGGGCGACCTCGGCGACAAGGTTTATTCGATCAACCAGAATTATTCCTGGGGCCAGGACATGCAGGCAGCCGTCGAGGCTGCGGCAGCAGACGGTGGCTACACGGTCGTCGACGAGGTGCTCCACGACGTCAACAAGATCCAGGATTTTGCGCCCTTCGTCGCGCGGATCAGATCGGCAGGCCCGGACACCGTCTTCACTGGTAACTGGTCCAACGACCTGCTGCTGCTGATGAAGGCGGCAGGCGATGCAGGCCTCGATGTCACCTTTGCCACCGCCTTCCTCGATCAGCCCGGCAATATCGCCAACGCCGGCAAGACCGCGCTTGGCCACTATATCGCCAACAACTACGACAATGCGGCCACGGATGGTGAATTCGCCGAAAGCTACAAGGCGGCAACGGGGCATTACCCCATCTTCGTCGAAGGCCATACTGCCTTTGCGGTAGGTGCCCTGCAGCAGGCCTTAGAGACCGTTGATTTCGGCGGCGGCGACATTGACACGACCAAGATCGCGCTGGCGCTCGAAGACACCACCTACGAGAGCCCGATCGGCCCGATCTCGGTCCGCAAGGAGGATCACCAGACGATCCGCCCCGTGGTTGTCTCCAAGGTCGTCGAGAGACCCAAGTACCCGGCCGACGGGACGAACATGGGCTTCGAGACGGTGAAGGTCATTGCCGGCGACCAGGCGATCAACCCGGTGCAGGACAGCTGCAAGATGGAACGCCCGGCAGAATAGGGTCCCCGTCATCGAACGCTGGTCCATGGCAGCCATGGACCAGCATCCTGACCGTCAGCTCCCGGAACTCTCATGGAATTCGCGATTATCTCCACGTTGAACGGCGTGACCTATGGACTGTTGTTGTTCATGGTTTCCGCCGGTCTGACGCTCATCTTCGGCATGATGGGCGTTCTGAACTTTGCCCATGCGTCGTTCTACATGCTGGGCGCTTATGTCGCCTATGCGGTGTCCTCCGTCTTCGGCTTCTGGGTCGGCATCATCGTCGCGCCGATCTTCGTCGGCGTGACGGGCATGGCGGTCGAACGCTTTCTCCTGCCGCGCGTGCATGCCCATGGTCACGCCCATGAACTCTTGCTGACCTTCGGTTTGGCGCTGATCATCGAGGAACTCATCAAGCTCTTCTTCGGCGACTTCCCGGTCAACTACCAGATGCCCGCGGAGATGCGCTTCTCCGCCTTCCAGATCTTCGGCGCCGACTACCCCTTCTACCGTCTCTTCATCGGCGGCGTAGCGATCGTGATGTTTACTGCGCTCTGGTTGCTCCTCACCCGCACCCGCACGGGCATTATCGTGCGCGCGGCGGAACGCCTTCCGGCGATGGCTGAGGCGCTAGGGCACAACATCCCGATGGTCTTCATGTTCGTGTTCGGAACTGGCGCCGCACTGGCCGGACTTGCGGGGGCGGTGGCCGGAGCCTTCTACCCCACCAACCCGAACATGGGCCTGGAGCTTGGTGTGATCGTCTTCGTCGTCGTTGTCGTCGGCGGCCTCGGCTCGCTGAAGGGGTCGCTCCTCGCGTCACTTCTGATCGGGCTCTTCTCCTCGTTTGCCGTTGGCCTCGACTGGTCGCTCGCGACCCTCTTCTCGCTGGTAGGTCTGGGTGACTGGGCGCGCTCACTTGGCGGACTGATGACACTGGAGCTCTCCTCGGTCAGTGCGACGATCCCCTTTGCTCTGATGCTGATCGTCCTGTTGGTTCGCCCGGCGGGTCTCATGGGCGAGCGCAACTAGAGAGGATGACGATGCATAAACTGCTTCTTCCCATCGCCCTGCTGGTCCTGCTGATCGTCATCCCTCCGTTCATCGGGATCGCCTGGCAGAACGCGCTGGTCAACGTGTTGATCGCGAGCCTCTTTGCTTTGGCGTTCAATCTGCTCATCGGCCAGGCGGGGCTGCTATCTTTCGGCCATGCCGCCTATTTCGGGCTGGGGGCTTTCGCAGCCCTTCACCTCATGATCGCAATCGAGGATGGATTTCCCTTTCCGACGCCGCTCGTTCCGCTCGCGGGCGGTGCGGTCGGCCTGCTGATAGGGCTCATCGCCGGCTACTTCGCGACAATGCGTTCGGGCGTCTATTTCGCCCTGGTCACGCTCGCGATCGCAGAACTCTTCCACTCACTGGCGCCGCGGCTGGAGGATCTTTTCGGCGGCGAAGCGGGGGTGTCCTCCATGCGAATGCCGTGGAGCGGAATCATCTTCGGCTCCACACTGGAAGTCTATTACCTGACACTGACGTGGGTGGTGCTGTGCGGTCTTATTCTCTGGTCCTATACCCGCACCCCCTTTGGGCGTCTGACGCTCGCTCTGCGTGATAACGAACAGCGCGTGCGTTTCCTCGGCTACAATGCCCACTCCTCCAAGTTGATCGTGTTCGCGATCTCAGCGATGTTCACGGGTGTTGCGGGCGCGTTGCTGGCAATCTCGAACGAGACAGCAAACTATTCGCTGTTTGCGAGCGACGTGTCGGCGCAGGTTGTGCTGCAGACCTTCGTCGGAGGGTCGGCCATATTCTTCGGCCCCGTCATCGGCGCTGCAGCCTTCACGTTCTTCTCGTTTCTGCTTTCGGATGTCACGCGATCCTGGGTGTTCTACCAGGGGCTGATCTTCGTCCTGGTTATGCTTTATGCGCCTGCGGGTATCGGCGGAGTGTTGCAGCACCACATTCGTCATCGTCGCCAACTCGACTGGTCGCGGCTCGCAGGGCCCTACCTCGTCGCTATCCTTGGCGGCGTGCTGGTGGTCGCCTGCGTGGTCTTTCTGACCGAAACCGTCTCGATCCTCTTCGGCGAGCACTATGCCATGGCAAGGCAGGCGGTGGCGGGAGGCCTGCCACCCTATAAGCTCTTCGGCATCGAGTGGCGACCGATCAGCCCTCTCACCTGGCTCGTCCCGCTGATCCTCCTGGTCTGCGGTCTCGCTCTAATGGTTCGTGCGAGACGGCGGATTGATGGGCTCTGGGGCAAGATGGGCGAAAGCAAGCAAGCCACGGCCGACGTCGCTGCGCTGGGAGGTGCAACATGATCGCCCCGATCAATGAGCAGCCGGTACTGAGGCTGTCGGGAGTTACCAAATCGTTCGGCCCGATCGAGGTCATCAAGGGGCTAGAGCTCGCCGTTCGGCCGGGCGAGCGGCATGCGGTGATCGGACCCAACGGCGCGGGCAAATCCACGCTCTTCAACCTCATCTCTGGCATGTTCGCACCGTCGTCCGGCGACATCGTGCTCAACGGCCAAAGCATCGGTGGTCTGGCGCCGCATCGCATCAACAGGGCAGGGCTGGCGCGCTCGTTCCAGATCACCAACATCTTCCATCGTCTGAGCGTGTTCGAGAATCTGCGTATCGGCGTCCTTGCCCGCCATGGCGTGCGTTATGGATTGTTTCGCCCGATTGCACGGATGCGACAGGTGAACGAGGAAGCCGCAGAGGCGCTGGCCCGTGTTGGGCTCGAAGCGCGAGCGCACGCACTTGCAGGCGATCTCACCTATTCCGAGCAGCGGGCGCTGGAGATCGGCATGACGCTGACGACAGGCGCAGAGATCATCCTTCTTGACGAGCCGACCGCAGGCATGTCGCGCGAGGAAACCGCGCAGGCGGTGGAACTGATCCGCTCGGTCACCGAGGGGAAGACCCTGCTGATGGTGGAGCACGATATGAGCGTGGTCTTCAGCCTTTGCGATCGGGTGTCGGTCCTCGTCTACGGCAACATCCTTGCAACCGATACGCCGGAGCGCATCAGCGCCAACCGCGACGTGCAGGAAGCCTATCTGGGTCAGGAGGCGTCATGAAATTGCTCGAGGTAAAGGGATTGCACGCCCATTATGGCAAGAGCCACATCCTGCACGGCATCGACCTGGAGGTGCCGGAAGCCTCGGTCGTTTCCTTGCTTGGTAGGAACGGTTCCGGTCGCTCAACCCTGTTGAAGGCGATCATGGGTCTGGTGCCGCCGAGTGGTGGGACGGTGAGGCTGGACGGAGTTCAACTGGCCGGGCAGCGACCCTTCGACATCTGCCGCCAGGGGATCGGCTACGTGCCCGAGGAGCGGCTGGTTTTTCCTAACCTGACGGTCGAGGAGAACCTCACCATGGGGGTACAGAAGGGAGCGTCGGGCGCGCACCGCTGGTCGGTTGAGGAAATGTACAACTATTTCCCGCGCCTTAAGGAGCGGCGCGCCATCCGCGCCGGCTATCTGTCCGGCGGCGAGCAGCAGATGCTGACGATCTGCCGGTCTCTGCTGGGCAACCCCCGCGTGCTGTTGATCGATGAGCCGACAGAGGGCTTGGCGCCCAAGATCGTGGAGGTGGTGATGGAGGTGATCCTGGATATCAGCCGCCGCGGTGTGGCGGTGGTGCTGGTCGAGCAGAAGCTGACGATTGCTCTCAAGGTCGCCCGGCAGGTGATGGTCATGGGTCATGGCGAGCTCGTCTTCGGAGGCACGCCCGACGAGCTGGATGCTCATCCCGAAGTACGGCGCAACTGGCTGGAAGTAGCCTGAGATGACGTCGCCCGCATGCAATCGAGTGGACAGCACATGAACATGATCAAGCGGATGAGCCCGCGCCCCGGACTTCGGGTTTTGGTGACAGCCGGTGCTTCCGGCATCGGCGCCGCGATCGCCCGCGGCTTCCTG